>JAAYOX010000070.1 GCA_012520135.1 Clostridia bacterium | reverse complement strand
GCACGAGAACCGCTTCCTAGTTTTATTTGGTCAAGGATTTCCACAGGCAAACTCTTTTTTCCAACCCGTCAATAACCAGGTACAGGAAAAAACCCATCAATCCCATAGCCAGAATACCGGCAAACATGTCGGCATAAGCCATTCTGGACAGGGAATCCATAATGAAATAGCCGATACCCTGACGGGTGGCATAGGTTTCCGTTAAAAACAACACCGCCATGGCAGTGCCTAGCCCCAACCGCAGGGAGGTGAGTATTTCCGGCAAGCACCCGGGAAAATACACATGGGCATATAACTGCCAGGTACCGGCCCCCAGGGATTGGACTGATAAAACATACTCCTCCTCCAGGTGCCTGGCAGCATCTCTGGTGGTCACCAACACTTGATAGAAAACAATCAGAGAAATAAGTACTATTTTAGACAGATTACCCAGGCCCAGCAAGACAAATAATACGGGCATAAAAACTACTTTGGGAATAGGGTAAGTTAGATAGATGGCCGGAGCCAAAAAACTGTCCAAACGACGATTTCGACCCAACAACAGCCCCAAAGGTACCCCTAAGGCCAAAGACACCGCCAGGCTGACCAAAACCCTGTAAAGGCTTACTCCTACATGAACCAGTAAGCCGTTGCTCAGTTGGTTGTAAAAGCTGGTTAGAGCCCGGTGAGGTGCCGGCAGGGCACTATGGTCAATGAGCCAGGCTGTCAACCACCACCCGGCCAACAGCAACAAACCGGTGGTCAAATATTTGGCAGTCATCATCTGATTACTGGTTAGCCGCATTCAAAGTCACCCCATAAAGGCTCTGCCTAAGATAGTTGGCTAATTCCAAAGCTTGATGAGTTCCCCGATTACCTCCGGTAGCCGCCAGGTTGTTGTCTACCTTTTCCTTGACTGTGCCGGGTAGATTCGTCATTACCATGATCTCCTGACCCAGGAACACTGCTTCCTCAATATTGTGGGTGACCAACAAGATCGTCAGCCGGGTTTCCTGCCAGATTTCCAGCAGTAAATGCTGCATTTCTTCCCTGGTTAACGCATCCAGGGATGAAAAGGGCTCATCCATAAGGAGCAGTTTGGGCTCCAGAATCAGGGACCTGGCAATGGCAATTCGCTGCCGCTGGCCCCCGCTTAATTGAGCAGGATAGCGATTGGCAAGGTTATATAAGCCTAACTTGTCCAAGATTCTTTTTCCTTTTTCTTTAATTTCCTGCTTGGAATGTTTTCTAATCTGCAGCCCTAAAGTAACGTTTTCCCAAACAGTTTTCCAGGGGAGCAGCCCATAGTCTTGCAGGATAAGAGCTGTATCCCGGAACAACAGGGGAGAACGCCCGTCAATTAAAACTTGACCCTGGTAGCGGGTATTCAGGCCGGCAATTACATTCAAAAGGGTACTTTTGCCGCAGCCTGACGGGCCGATGAGAACCCCTATTTTCCCCTTTGCCAGAGTGAAACTTAAATTGTCCAAAATCTGAACCGGTTGCTCTCCCTGTCTATAGGCCAGATTTAAAGAATCGATTTCCAGAAAACTAGTTCCCATTCTTGCCTAAGCCCCTTAAGTTATATTCCACCAAAGCATCAAACGACTCCTCCAGGTTTTCCGGCCGGCCTTCCCTTAACCAGCTGATAATAACCTGTCTAAAAGTACCGACAAAAGCACAGGCACTGATATAAGTATCCTGGCTCGGTAAACTCCCTTCCGCCACCAATTCATCCAAATCGATTTTTGATAACAGGATCAATTCTTTTTCAATATTAATAAGTTTGCGGTTCAGAATTTTGGAAATACCGGGAGCCTGGATGAGCAGGATCTTGGCTAACTGCTGTTCTTCATTGAATACTTGAACACAAGTTTTCATACTGGCCTGGAGTTTGTCTATGACCAAGGTATGCTTGGCCCTTTCTTTTTTTATTCTCTTGAGGAGCTTTTGATACATTTCTTCGGCAATTGTTTCTACCAGCTTGTCCTTATTGGCAAAATACAGGTAAAAGGTACCGGTGGCAATACCGGCTTTTTCAGCGATATTTTTAATGCCCACATTCATATATCCTTCCTCGGCCAGTACTTCTTTAGCCGCTTCAAGAATGGCGTTCCGCCTGCTTTGGAGTTTCTCTTTCACTTTTTTGGTCTTTCTATAAGACATGGGTACCTCCAAAAAATGAATTGGATTCATAACATATGATATTAAACTTTATCGATAAAAGGGTTATTTGTCAATAAAAAAACCTTCCTCTCAGTCAGGAAGGTTTGTAACTAAGTAATATAGTTGAGCAGATCTGTAAGCCGAGTTTTGTCATGGATGATCATCTATCTAGGACGGCTGTTGCCAGACGCCTCAAGCGACCTACCCGGGAACTGAACGGGCCGCTCTTCGTTCCCCTATTCGGTCTTGCTCCGGGTGGGGTTTACCTAGCCAAACCAGTCGCCTGGTTGCTGGTGAGCTCTTACCTCACCTTTTCACCCTTACCAAGTACATGATACTTGGCGGTATATCTCTGTGGCACTTTCCTTAGGGTCGCCCCCACTGGGTGTTACCCAGCACCCTGCCCTGCGGAGCTCGGACTTTCCTCAGATACCGCCTTTCGGCTTGGTACCCGCGATCATCTAATCTACTCAACCCATATGCATTTTTTAACCGGAGTTATATATTAACACGGGTAAGTGTCTGAGTCAAGGGCTTATTTACACTTTTGATGGCATCAATTAATTCCCGGCTGGAGAAGGGCTTTACCACATAGCCTTTCGCTCCTACCTGGAATGCCTTCTGGATATACTTTTCCCCACCCTGAACCGTCATCATTACCGTACTACAGCAAGGATAGCGCCTGCTGATGATCTGGCAAGCAGTAATCCCGTTCATGCCCGGCATATTAATATCCATCAGGACGATGTCAGGCTTCAGCTTTTCCACTTGCCGGATAGCAGACTTACCGTCAGCGGCCTCACCGACTACAAGCAACTCTTCATCCAGTGATAGCAGCCGCCTCACATTATCCCTAGTCTCTTTAATATCATCGACAATCAACACTTTAATTGGCATGTTCGCTCTCCTTCGGGGCATATGTTCCAGAGGGCAGCACTTCCAAATACGCAAAAAGGTAAAAGGGACCCTACCATTGGTAGGGTCTATAAAAGGGATTGTGGGAGGTCGATATAAATTATGAACTTCTTGATGACATTATATCAAACTCCCCAAGTCCACATAATCCGACATTGGTCACTTATTATGCTAGGACCGGTCCCGTTTTTTTATAGGACTAAATAATTTGCTTTTCCATAGCCTTGAGCACCGCTTCTGTCCTGTCCCCTACTTCCAGTTTTCGAAAAATGTTGGTAATATGATTTTTCACTGTTTTTTCGCTAATAAATAATTCCTTAGCGATGGTTCTATTAGTAGATCCTTTCGCCATTAATCTTATTACTTCTTGTTCTCTGTTTGTAAGTACCTGACCGTTATTCATATCCAGCGCTTTAGCCATCTGGCCGAATTGCTGCAAAACTGTACCGGCAATCTTAGGATGGAGGGGCGCTTTCCCGGACACGGCATCTTTGATGGCCTGAACTAAAGTCGATGGCTCCACATCTTTCAACAGGTAACCGTTAGCCCCGGCTCGAACAATCTCTAACACCAGCCGTTCTTCTTCACAAACAGTCAGTACTATCACCTGGGTTTCAGGATAACGTTCCTTAATAATTTTACAAGCCAAAATGCCGTTGGTTTTCGGTAAATTAATATCCAGCAATACTACCTGGGGACGAAGCTCCTCCACTAACCTGATGCCTGCTTCTCCGTCTCCTGCCTCTCCAACTACATCCAAGCTATCATCCAGGGACAGGATCTTTACCAGGCCTTCCCGTAAGAGAGGATGGTCATCGACTACCAATACGGTGATCTTATTCAACCTCTTACCTCCTCTTCCACCGGAATTCTCACATTAATAGTGGTACCGGCTCCCGGACTGCTCTTGATTTTGATGGTACCTCGCAGAAAGGCTGCCCATTCCCGCATACCCCGGAGCCCGAAACATTCATCGTTTAATGGCTCTTTCACGTTGAAACCAACCCCATTATCATTAATCATAATTGAAATATTCAAAGGAGAAATTTCTATAATTAACCTCACTTGGGAGGCCTGTGAATGCTTGTGAATATTAGTCAAAGCCTCTTGAATGATGCGAAATAAGGCTACCTCCATCGGAGAATTGTAGCGACCCGTATCATCTCCAATTACGGAAACCTCAACGGGAATTTGATGTTTAATCTCAAAATCCATAGCATAGCGCTGAACAGCCGGTATTAATCCCAAATCATCAAGATCCATGGGTCTTAAATCAAAAATAATTTTCCTTATATCTTCCAGATTGGCACGGGCAAATTCTTTTAAACCTCGTAATTCCTCTTTCACCAGTTCCGGCTTTTTATCCAGCAGCTGTTCGCAGTATTCCGCTCTGAGCACTACATTGGCCAAAGATTGGGCCGGCCCATCATGAATCCCTCTGGCAATCCGCCTGCGTTCTTCTTCCTGGGCCCGGATAATGGCGAAACCAACTTGCTGTTGCTGCTGTAATTTTTCAATTTCCTCCCAAATATTCTGGAGACTGCTGGTTAGATAAGACATGGCTACTCCTACTTGAGTGACCAGCTTCTCCGCTTTTTCAACGGTTTTTACCATACTGAGATGGCTTAATTCCAACTCATGTCGCTTAGCCTTTAATTGATTCTCTCTCTCTCGCAATAAAGCCACTTTAACCTGAAGTGCAGACACTTCCTCATAAGCTTTCCGCATGTCTTCTTCTGAGT
>JAAYOX010000069.1 GCA_012520135.1 Clostridia bacterium | reverse complement strand
TTGTCCAAAAACAGGAAACCCAACCCTTATGTTGAACTAGAAATGAAAGAACAAATATTTCCCGAGGTGAGGCAATGCTTGACCATTATATCGATGGCTTTATCAAGTACCTGGCGGTGGAGAGAGGGTTAGCCGATAATACCATGGAGTCCTATTATAGGGATCTTCAATACTGGCAGAAATTTTTAAAGTCAAACAAGATCAATAACCTCGCGGAAATCGATGAGAATCTCATCATTATTTATTTAATGAGTCTAAAGAAAGAAGGAAAAGCTGTAGCCACAATTTCCAGACACCTGGCCTCCATAAAAACTTTTTACAAATTCCTATTGATTGAACAATTAGTCGATGTTAATCCTACGGCTAAACTGGAATTCCCTAAAACAGGTACAAAATTACCTCAGGTCATGGATGTAGTAGAAGTTGAACGATTACTGCGGCAGCCTGATCTGACTACTCCTACAGGGCTGCGGGACAAAGCAATGCTGGAACTTTTATACGCTACCGGGCTAAGGGTCAGTGAACTGGTATCCTTGGATCTGGACCAAATAAATATGGAAGCAGGTTTTTTACGCTGTATGGGTAAAGGCTCAAAAGAGAGAATGGTGCCAATCGGGTCTGTAGCCATCGAATATCTTAAACTATACCTGGAGAAAGGAAGAGGAAAGCTGGTTAAAAGGGCCGGCTTAAACGCCTTGTTCTTGAATCATTTAGGTACTCGTTTGACCAGGCAGGGTTTTTGGAAAATATTAAAAAAGTATGTTAAAGAAGCGGGGATTACCACTAATGTTACTCCCCATACTTTACGGCATTCTTTTGCAACCCATCTCTTGGAGCATGGTGCAGATTTGCGGGCAGTGCAGGAAATGTTGGGACATGCTGACATTTCCACCACTCAAATTTATACCCATCTTACTCAAAGCAGACTCAAAGAAGTTTACAATGAAACCCATCCCAGGGCATAATAATTAAGCTGGTTTGAATGAATCATTTTGCCACTGCTGATAAATTGGGAGGTACATTATGGAGCAAATGTTGAAAAAAATTAAGGAAGCTACAGGTTACCTACTTAGCCGGGTCAATTCCCCGGAAATCGGTCTTGTTTTAGGTTCGGGTTTAGGGGATTTAGTAGAGAAAATCCAGGATACAGTCGTGATACCTTATGGAGAGATACCAAATTTTCCTGTATCTACGGTGGAAGGACATTCCGGCCGGTTGGTAGCCGGTTTAATTGAAGGTAAATCTGTTTTAGCTATGCAGGGTCGATTTCATTACTATGAGGGCTACAGTCTTGATGAAATAACTTTTCCCATTAGGGTTATGAGACAACTAGGCATCAGAAATCTCATCCTCACCAATGCTGCAGGCGGAATTAACGAGACTTTTAAGCCGGGCGATATTATGGTCATCAAGGATCATATCAACTTTTTGGGGCTTAATCCTTTGCGGGGACCTAACCATCCTGAATTGGGTCCTCGTTTTCCCGATATGACGGAAGCTTACGCTCCTCAACTGCAGGATGTGGCTCTAAAAGCGGCTCAATCTTTGCAGCTTAATTTACGAATAGGGGTTTATGCTTGGGTTAGCGGCCCCAGCTATGAGACTCCGGCAGAAATAAGACTACTTAGGATTTTAGGGGCTGATGCCGTAGGAATGTCTACGGTGCCTGAAACAATAGTGGCTAATCATGGTGGAATGAAGGTTTTAGGCCTTTCCTGCATTACAAATGTAGCCGCCGGAATGGGCCATGAAAAATTGAATCATCAATCGGTAATTGCTACAGCTGAAGAAATTAAAGAAAAGTTTCAGAAATTGGTTTGCAGGATTATCGGCTCTTTATAAGGGGGCGTTTACAATGCGGGTTCCTGACTTAATTGCCAAAAAAAGAGACGGCCACTCATTAACTGAAGAAGAAATTAGTTTTTTAATTGATAATTATACTAAAGGGATAATTCCTGACTACCAAATGTCAGCTTGGGCCATGGCTGTCTATTTCCGGGGGATGGATAACCGGGAAACCAGAGCCTTAACTCAAGCCATGATTCAATCAGGAGAAACCATCGATCTGTCTCCAATTAAGGGAACTATAGTAGACAAGCACAGTACCGGAGGTGTTGGTGATACAACCACTATTGTTTTAGCACCTTTGGTGGCCGCCGCCGGCGTGCCCGTTGCCAAAATGTCAGGTCGAGGTTTAGGTCATACCGGGGGCACTATTGATAAACTGGAAACCATCCCCGGAATGCGCCTGGATTTAGCAACAGGGAAGTTCATCGAGCAGGTAAACAGGATTGGAATCTGTATCGTGGGACAAACGGGCAACCTGGTTCCTGCCGATAAAAAACTGTATGCGTTAAGGGATGTGACTGGAACAGTTGAAAGTCTACCCCTTATTGCTGCCAGTATTATGAGTAAGAAACTTGCTGCAGGCGCTCACGCTATCCTGCTCGACGTTAAAACCGGCAGCGGTGCTTTCATGAAAACGCCGGAAGAAGCCTTAGCTTTGGCCAAAGTAATGGTTGACATCGGTCAGGGATTAGGTCATCCTACTGCAGCGTTGATTACCGATATGGATCAACCCTTGGGTTATGCAATTGGCAACGCCCTGGAAGTCAAAGAAGCTATCAAAACCCTTCAAGGGAAAGGTCCCGACGACTTGACTGAATTATGCTTGACCATTGGCGCTCACCTGTTGGTGTTAGCCAAAAAGACTACTAACGAGGAAGAAGCTTATCAGGAACTGAAAGGTCTGCTACATTCAGGAGAGGCTATTGACAAGCTGGCCCAACTGATTGAAGCCCAGGGAGGCAATCCCCAGGTGGTAGAAGATTTTGATTTATTGCCTAAGGCTCCTGTCCTTCTTCCCGTAGTGTCTGACCGGGAAGGATACGTGGACAAGATCGATTGTTATCAGGTTGGTCATACAGCAATGCTTTTGGGAGCAGGTAGAGCGACTAAAGAAGACAGGATTGATCCTGCCGTAGGAATTCAGCTTTGTAAAAAAGTAGGTGACTATGTCAACAAAGGTGATGTGCTGGCCTACATCCACGCTGCCCAACATGAGCAAGGTATTAGAGCAAAGCAGGCAGTTCTGGAAGCCTACCGTTTATCTGATCACCAACCTACAAAACCGCCTCTGGTTCATAGTGTTTTGAGAGGATAATAATGTTAAGGGAATTTTAACTTTTTTGCCGGGACATAATAAGGGCAGTAGTCGTGTGAGGAGGTAAAAAAATGCTAACACGTTTCTATGCCCTATTATTAACGGCTGTTTTTCTGTTTAGCGGATTCAGCCAACCGGTCTTGGCACAAACCGGCCCCCCGGCTTTAACCCTGGAAGCTGAAGGAGCTATTTTGGTCGATCCATTAACCGGCCAGGTTTTATTTGAGCAAGATGCCGATAAGAAGTGGTACCCGGCCAGCATGACTAAAATTATGACCATGGGATTGGTTTTGGAAGCTTTGGAAGCAGGAACAATCAGCCTGGATGACCAGGTAGTAACCAGTGAACATGCAGCCGGCTACGGTGGTACCCAGGTTTATCTGGAGCCGGGAGAAAAGTTTACTTTGGAAGAGATGCTTATCGCTATTTCCGTAGGCTCCGCCAATGATGCCAGTGCCGCTGTGGCTGAGTTTATGTCAGGATCTGAAGAAGCTTTTGCTCAACGAATGACGGAAAAAGCTAAAGAACTGGGTTGTACCAACACTAATTTTGTTAATGCTCATGGTCTTCATGATGATAACCACTATACCACTCCTAGGGATATGGCTTTAATCTCCCAATGGGCCATGTCTTTCCCCATGATGCGGGAACTGACCGGTATTAAAGAATACACCTTTCGCCCTGAGCCCAAGCTCTTAATCCTGTACAATACCAACAAGCTATTGTGGTGGTACCCGGGTACCACAGGTTTAAAAACCGGGACTACTTCAGCGGCTAAACGAAATTTAACAGCTACTGCTGAAAGAAGCGGAGTGGAACTGTTAAGTGTAGTAATGGGAGTAGACCGGAAAAACGGTCATTTCGGGGAAACAATGAAGTTGTTAAACTGGGGCTTTGCCAGCTTCAAATTCGAGCAGTTTTATGATAAAGGGGATTTAGTACAAGAAATCAAGGTAAGCAAAGGAGTTAAAGATACTATTCCTTTAGTGGCCGGTCAGAAAGTAGGGGCTTTAATAGGTAAACACGACCAACCTGAGTTAGAAGTTAAAATTGAAGTGCCTGATTCTGTTGCGGCTCCCGTGGAATTAGGGCAGGAAATCGGTCGTGTAATTGTTCTTAATAATGGTGTTGAAGTTAATAGCGTGCCCTTGTTAGCAGGAGAAGAAGTCGAACGAAGCAGCTTCTGGCAGTTATTCGGCAAATCGTTGAATAGAACAATGTCTTTCTAAATAGTTAGGTGGGTATTTAACGTACCCACTTCTGTCTGTTGACAAACTGTCAAAACCAAATCGATGTTAATCTCGGGCTTCAGAGGAGCCCAGTCTGGGGATGAGCTCAGTCGCCTGAGGATGCCTCCGAAATCGCACCCTGAGGGTGCTCATACCGTCGGCACTATTCCTCAGGCTCCTTCGCTCTTTCGATTTTGGCTCCAATTCAGCCCTCTGATTAACATCGATTTTGCCTTTGTCTATAGTCTGAGGTGGGTATTTAACGTACTCACCTTTTTATTTTTTCCATAATTTAGCAGGAATAAAGAAATAAGCGGCGAAATTTCATAGTAGCACAGTGGTAGGAGGAACTAAGATGCTGCTAAATACTGTTACGATGGATGGTAGTTTAGTCGTAAAGGTTAAAGGTGAACTGGATTTGTTAACGGCTGAGACTTTTCGCAATCTTGTGGAAAGGGAACTAAACCGGGGGAGAGCTCAAAACCTGATTCTGGATATGGAACATGTGTCTTTTATTGACAGCTCGGGCCTAGGTGTCATTTTAGGACGTTACCGGCGGATAAGAGAGCAAGGGGGTACTATGGCCATTGTAGGTGTTAAACCCCATGTGAAACGTATTCTGGAATTGGCAGGGATCATGGGAATCATCAAAATCTATGAAGAAACAGACCAAGCCTTGGCGGATGTAAATTAGGAGGGCTAAAATAATGAAGTCAATTAATACTGTAAAACTGACTATCCAAAGTCTCCCGGAAAATATTGCTTTAGCCCGAGTTTTTGTAGCAGCTTTCATTGCTCAGGTGGATCTGACCGTTGATGAGTTAGAAGATATTAAAGTCGCCGTGTCCGAAGCGGTGTCTAATGCCATTATTCATGGTTATGAGCAACGGGGTGATCAATGGGTGGACATAATTGTAACCCGTTTTGACGATTATTTTGAAATCACCGTCAAAGATACTGGCAAAGGGATAGAAAACATTGAACAAGCCATGGAACCTACCTATTCCACTGATGCGGATCGGATGGGACTGGGTTTTGTCTTTATGCAATCATTCATGGACGAAGTTGCTGTCACATCTGAGGTAAATAAGGGAACCAGTGTCACTTTACGCAAGTATGTGGCGGCCAATCAGGACGCCCCTAATTAAGGGGAGGTAGACTATGGTCACCCGTCTTTCGGATATGAATTTACCCCGGTACCCACTGTTGTCTGAAGAAGAAATGACAGAACTGCTCCAAAAGGCGCAAGCAGGGGACGAAGAAGCCAGAGAAAAATTGATCAATTGCAATCTCAAATTAGTGTTTAGTTTAGTACAGCGTTTTGAAAACAGGGGCTATGAGTTGGAAGATTTGTTTCAAATTGGCACCATAGGCCTCATCAAGGCTATCGACAAATTTGACTTTGCGTACAACGTTAAATTCTCCACTTATGCGGTACCAATGATTGTCGGAGAAATAAAACGCTTTTTGCGGGATGATAGTCCCGTTAAAGTCAGTCGTTCTTTAAAAGAAACAGCTTACAGAGTCCATCGCCTTAGGGAACAATTGTTAAAAAAGCTGGGCAGGGAACCGTCTCTATCAGAAATAGCTGATGAGTTAGGTATGAAACAGGAACAAATTGTTACTGCTCTGGAAGCTATCCAACAGCCCGGGTCTATCTACGAAACCCTTTACCAAGACGAAGGAGATCCTATTTTTTTATTGGATCAATTGAGCGATCCAAAAGATCACCAGCCCTGGCTTGATAACATAGCTTTAAGAGAAGTGTTAGACAAGCTCCCTGATCGCCACCGGCAAGTGATTTTAATGCGGTTTTTCGAAGACAAGACCCAAACTGAAGTGGCGGAAATTGTGGGCTTGTCACAAGTACAAATTTCCAGAATTGAACGACAAGCCTTAAAAACCATGCGCGAATTTTTAACCCAGGATACAAAAAGTGCAAGATAACAACTTGTACTTTTTTTGTGCTTGTGCATAATTACAGGCAGCCAAGCAATAATAAAATTAGACTTTAAAATTAATCACGAGGAGGGGCATGCTCCATGTATGTAAAAGTTGTGGAACTGGTTGGAGAATCCCAAAGCAGCTGGCGTCATGCGGTAGAGAACGCTGTCCGCCAAGCTTCACAAGAGTTGCCTAATGTAACTGGAGTGGAAGTATATAATTTAACTGCCAATGTGGAAAACGGGCGGGTTTCAGAGTTTAAAGCCAATGTAAAAGTGGCCTGTGCCAGTGACCGGCCGGACTTTTAATTTCTCCAACTCCTTTAGAGCTAGTGGTTATGCAACTGCTAGTTAGACTATGAACAAAAGCTAACCGGTGTTAAGCGTAGGGCTGAATTGGAGCCAAAATCAAAAGAGCGAAGGAGCCTGAAGATGAATGCCGACGGCATGAGCACCCGCAGGGTGCGATTTCGGAGGCATCTGAGGCGACTGAGCTCATCCCCAAACCGGGCTTCGGCTTTCGCCCACGATTAACACCGGTTAGGAAGGTGTAGTATGTCAGCAAACAGGCTAGTGGTTGCTCAACCGCTAGTTTTATTTTTGTATAAAAGTGCCTTGAACAGACAAAATATTACCGGGGGTGTTCACATGGTAGAACAAAATGAACTGGAGCATCAAATTGAAATGGAACGAAAGCTGTTTGAACAAAAGGAATATCAGGATCTGGTCAAAAAAGTAAAGCCCAAAGTCCCTCTGTTACGCAATGTCATCGGTGCCTTTCTGGTCGGAGGAACTATTTGCTTAATCGGCCAGATCATTCTGGGCGGTTTTATTGCCGGCGGACTAACCCAAAGGGCGGCTATTGGCGCCACAGCAGCGGTAATGATCTTCTTGGGATCGCTGCTGACAGGACTGGGAGTTTACGATAACCTGGCTAAATTTGCCGGTGCCGGCAGTATCGTGCCTATTACAGGGTTTGCCAATTCCATTGTAGCACCGGCGTTGGAATTTAAAAGCGAAGGATACGTGTTTGGACTGTCCTCTAAAATGTTTGTTGTCGCCGGCCCCGTCTTAACCTTTGGTTTTATTGCTTCAGTAACTATTGGTTTAATCTACTACTTTTTACCTTAATGGGAGGCAATACATGACTGCACCCAAACGAATCGGAAAACAGACTGTGGCTTTTGACAACCCACCGGTGATTATTGGGCGGGCTTCGGCAGTGGGTCCGAAAGAAGGAAAGGGCCCGTTAAAAGACTACTTTGACTTTATAGCGGAGGATACTTACTTTAACGATACCTCTTGGGAGAAAGCTGAACGGAAATTCTTTCAGACAGCTGCTAAACTGGCTATTGAAAAAGCAAACCTAACCCCCAATGATATTCATTATTTCCTGGCAGGGGATTTGCTAAATCAAATTATTTCAGCTACTTACACAGCCCGTAGTCTTCCAATCCCATATGTGGGACTTTATGGAGCTTGCTCTACTATGTATGAAGGATTGGCCTTAGGCGCCATGCTCATTGACGGGGGGTTTGCCGATCACGTTTTAGCCGGTGTATCAAGCCATTATTCCACTGCGGAGCGCCAATTCCGGTTTCCCACTGAGCAGGGAGTGCAAAGGCCCCTTTCCTCTCAATGGACAGTAACCGGTGCTGCCGCTATGGTCCTGGCCGCCCAAGGTCAAGGTCCAAGAATAACCCATGCCACCATAGGCAAAATTGTAGATTTGGGAGTGGCTGATGCCACAGATATGGGAGCCGCCATGGCACCGGCAGCTTTTGATACCATAAAACAACATTTAGAGGATACCGGGCGGGATCCCGGTTATTACGACTTGATTGTAACCGGTGATTTAGCCAAGATCGGCCATCGCCTGGTACAAGCCCTTGGCGAAAAACAGGGCCTGGATTTAAGTAAAAATTATACCGACTGCGGTTTATTGATTTATGATACGTCCCAAGACGTTCATGCCGGTGGCAGCGGTTGCGCATGCTCCGGGGTGGTTACTGCCGGATTCTTACTGGAAGAAATGCAGGCAGGTCGATACCAAAAAATACTTGGTTTAGGAACCGGAGCGTTGCACAGTCCAATCGCATCGCAACAAGGTGAAACTGTTCCCGGCATTGCTCATGCGGTGGCCATAGAGTTTTAAGTCTGAGGAGGTTACAGAGATGACTTATATAATGGCTTTTGTCATCGGCGGTTTAATCTGTGTTATTGGACAGTTGATCATGGACCTGACCCCAACCAAAGTAACTACAGCCCATATGTTGGTAGGCTATGTAACGGGTGGGGCTGTCTTAAGTGCTTTAGGCTTGTACCAGCCTTTAGTAGATTTAGCAGGAGCCGGCGCTACTATTCCCGTCAGCGGTTTTGGTCACTCACTGGCCCAAGGAGCCATTGAGGCAGCCCGAACCAGAGG
>JAAYOX010000068.1 GCA_012520135.1 Clostridia bacterium | reverse complement strand
GGGGTATCCAGTCCCACAGATTTCTCTGCTGCTCATGCCCGGCTACACCACAATCGGCTGCCTGCTCCGGTCCAAAAACTTTATTCTATTCTATGTTAGCTTCGGTAAATTGTCAACCTACTCCTTTCCATCACAGTGCTGAAGCATGAAACTTAAAAAAAAAATTTCGGCTTATGAAATAGACTAACTAGCCATGCAAATAAGAAGCTAAGAGTTTAAGAGTTCATGATTTAAGCCTTGTTCAAAATCCAGAACTAAAAAAATTGGGAAAAAGGCATAATAAAGCAAGCCACATTATGGAGGGCTTTTAATAATGCAGATAAGTTGCATATGTACGCTAATTTATAGGATCATCCGTAGTCTTGGAGGCCGATTACAGAAAGCTAACAATTCTGCCCGATCAATCCATCGGTTAGTCCAACTCTCCCTGAGAAACTTTAGTGTTCCCCGAATCCCCAATTCCTGTACTTTATCTATCAATGCTTCCGTATGTAAGGTCAATATATTTAACAAGTGCCCTAAGTGCATCATCACATGCCAGTTTTTCATCGCTGTCCAGTTCAATGAGAAAGCATGCTCATACTGATAACCATGGTGCTTTTCGGTCAGGATGCATTCTTCAATGTTCCATCTTCGACGTGCCATCCGATTACAACGTATGACGATGTTTTGTTTTGTCAATGGCCGCGAGGATATCCATGCCCAATGGGTCTGTTTCTTTTCTCCATTTTCTTCCCAGTATTCTGTACATCCCGCCACGTGAATCTTTAGTCGACGCCAGGAATTGGGGTTTTCTTGAAAGTCATAGTCAATCTGGTTCACCCACCAAAAAACTTGTTCCCGGTTGCCCCATTGGTTAGTCCTGGTCTGTTCTTTTTCCAGCTTTTTAAGACCTTCTACTTCATCCCAAACACTACGTAAACAATCCTTAGGAAGTACAATCATAAAGTCTAAACGGAGCTTACGACAAAGTGCCATCACCGGCCCATTGGGATATAAGCCATCGGCCACTACCATCAGTCGTAATTTTGGAAATACTTTACGTATACGCACAAGTAGCCGTTTACAGGCCTTTAGTTCACAGTCTTGTTTAACTAATACTTCTCCCCCGGCAGCATTTTCACAAAACTCTGTAAGAAATGGAATGGCTAGTCCTTGAGGGCCAACTAACACAGCTTCTATTGCATAAGCTGCATAAGCTTCGTTATCATCTCCGTATCGCTTATGCAAAGCTTCTTCGGCCCACTGCCATTTGCGAGCTATCTTCTGGGTCCCGTCGATGGCCACCACATACTGTTTATCCACCAAAAAGCTCCGGAGTTTCCCATTACGCATGAGACGCTTAATCATCTGAAACAGTATCTCTTCCAATTGGGATGGGTCAATTTTCTTTAGAAAACGGTTAACAGTATCCATATGGGGGATACTTTCGATTTCGGGGAACACTTCTCGAAACAATTCCCAAAAGCTTGGACGTGTCAACTCTCGATTGGCTTCTCTCCGGGAGGTATATTCAAATACAAATAGAAATAGAGCGAAGGTCATCAGCACAACTGATTTATGCCGGATGCTTCCCGGGCGTCTGGGGTCTGGTATCTTAGCGAATTTTTCCATTAACTGCGACAGTTGAGACCGCCATGCCAATAGTTGTGCTTCCAGCACGGCTTGGCGGGCTTCCTGCTCCTCACCACTGTTTGTGTAAACGCTTTTACGGTTAGGAAGGGTCGTTGGATGGATGGTCTCTGGGTTTCGCATAGCCATTTCTACTCCTCCCACTTGTCTTCCCTAGTCTCTGGGAATGGTTCTACAAGTCGTTGACGCCAGTTGCGCATCAACGGATACACCCATATTGTTTTGACTGTGGTCTCATATTTCTTGTAGGTATCCTGTCGTCCTCTACCCTTGGTTTTGCCGATTTCAATCCAATTAGCGGCTCGATAGCATGCGCCGGTATAATCAGGTTCTACAAATGTCTCCAGAAGTACGGGTTCGTATCCATAACGTGCCTGCCAATCTGCCCGAAGCCGACGGGCGGCTAAGGCGAGGGCATGACTGGCTAAATTCGGGATATGTACTTGGGGCAGGATGAGAAAACGATTGTTGTTGACGATCTTTGGACGGTATCGTTTCCGCTCCTGGGCATTCCAGCCAATCCATTCTTCCCGTGGGGCCAGCGCTTTGGCTGCTGCGCCAAATAACATCGCCCCCACGATCTCTCTTTTGTTTGTGTTTTGTACTCTAATCCAATACCGTTGATGTGCTCCAACTGAACGAAGGTATCCCAATGGGTGATAAGTGGCTATAGTGGCATTCCAATCTGCTCTTTCATTAGCGGTAACTGGATCTACGGTTACCGGGAAAACTTCATGTAACTCAGCCTCTAGTTTTGTTTGAACGGCTGTTCCCATCCGTTCTGAGCCGACTTTTCGTACTTTATTCTGGTTTTTCAGGGGTAAGGTAATAACTCCTTTTTCTTCAAGTTGATTTAACAACTTTCGGCATGCTTCCAGCTTCAAACGTCCGTTTGGTGATTTCCACGACAAATTCTCACACAAGGTGGCAGCAATCTCCTCACGGCTTAAACGGGAAAATCCCTCTACTGTGATTTTAATCAGTTCTACATCGGACTGAGTAAACTGACGATCACCAATCCAAAAAGGCACGTCCATCTGTGATTTCACCTCTTTACTTCTTCTCAAGATTATCATCTCACATTGGCTCGTGCCTGTCCAGCCTTATTTGCTATAAAATTTTTTTGGCACCGGTCTATAATCCACACAGTGCAAGGTTCTCAGCGTTCATGCTTCAGCACTGTGCCTTGGTTTGCCCACCGCTTTTCTAATTTTTTGGATTAAAGATCCCCTTAGGGAAATTGTACCTTTCTCATGGCTATCATAATTTTCATAGCCGAAACCTTCCTCTATAGAAAATACAGCTCCATGAATGGTAATATCTTCCGGAGCAACATTAGAACGATTGCTGTTGT
>JAAYOX010000067.1 GCA_012520135.1 Clostridia bacterium | reverse complement strand
TTATCGGCTTTACCGGAACGCCGGTAGAGCTTACCGATAAAAACACCAGGGCGGTCTTTGGCGATTATATTGACATTTACGATATGACCAGGGCCGTTGAAGACGGAACAACGGTCAAAATCTTTTATGAAAGCAGAATTGCCAAACTTGAATTGCCGGAAGAGATGAAGCCACGAATCGATGCCGAATATGAGGAAATCACAGAACACCAGGAATATACCCAAAGAGAAAAACTGAAGAGCAAATGGGCCAGACTGGAGGCCATCGTCGGAGCCAGGGAGCGGGTCAGGCAAATTGCCCATGATATTGTGGAGCATTTCGAAAAACGGGAGTTATCCCAGGAAAATGAAGGCGGCAAGGGAATGATTGTGGTAATGAGCCGCAGAATCGCCATTGATCTGTACAAAGAGATTGTGGCTCTCCGCCCTGATTGGCACAGCGACGATCTGATGCAAGGAAAAATAAAGGTCGTTATGACCGGCAGTTCCTCGGACCCCCCTGAATGGCAACCCTTTATCGGCACCAAGGCAAGTAGAGAAACCCTGGCAAAACGGATGAAAGACAGAAATGATGAACTGAAGCTGGTTATTGTTAGGGATATGTGGCTTACCGGCTTTGATGTACCAAGCATGCATACCATGTACGTGGATAAGCCCATGAGCGGTCACAATTTGATGCAGGCTATCGCCAGAGTCAACCGGGTCTTTAAAGATAAACAGGGTGGACTTGTGGTTGATTATATCGGGATTGCCGAGAACCTGAAAGACGCCCTTTCCCAATACACAGAAAGCGATAAAAAGACTACCGGCGTTGATATGGAAGCAGCGGCCCATGTTCTGTTGGAAAAATACGATTTGATCAAAGAATTGCTTCATGGGCACGACTACAGTAAGTTTTTTACCGGCAAGTCCAGTGAAAAATTGCAGGCTATTGTGGAAACTATGGATTACATTATTGGGCTCCGGGAGAACAGAAAAAATGATTATATTCAATTGGTAACGGAGATGTCCCGGGCGTATTCCCTCTGTGCCACTACTGATATTGCCGAAAAGCTTAACGTAGAAGTAGGCTTCCACAAAGCGGTTAAAGCAAGTCTGGTGAAAATAATCAGTGAAGACAGCAGAAAGAAGACCACGTCCCAGTTGGACCATGAGCTAAATCAACTGGTTTCCAAAGCGATTTCTTCTGATGAAGTAATCGACCTTTTGGGCTCTGTGGGCCTTTCCAAACCCAATATTGGTATCCTGTCCGATGAATTTCTGGAAGAAGTCAGAGGGATGAAACAGAAGAACCTGGCAGTGGAATTGCTAAACCGTTTATTGAAAGGAAGCATTAAGTCTTTCTCCAGGAGAAATCTGGTTCAGTCCAAGAAATTCTCTGAGCTTCTGGAAGGGGCTATCAGAAAGTACCAGAATCGGGCAATTGAAACTACCCAGGTCATCATGGAACTAATTGAACTGGCCAAAAAGATTACGGAGGCAGAAAAGCGAGGCGAACAGACAGGGCTGTCAGAGGATGAATTAGCCTTTTATGATGCCCTGGCCGAAAACGAATCAGCAAGGGAAGTTATGGGTGACGAAGTATTGAGGCAGATTGCCAAAGATCTAACTGTCTCCATAAAAAACAACATCAGCATCGATTGGACCATCCGGGAAAGTGTCCAGGCCAAAATGCGCATGACTATCAAACGGTTACTAAAAAAATACGGTTATCCACCGGATAAGTCCGCTAAAGCGGTGGAAGTAGTCATGGAGCAGACAAAACTCATGTGCCAGAATGAAACCTTCTAGGAGTTTTCTTCGATGTCTTCTGGTATAATAAACCTATCCCAGGAGAAAGAAAGGATGATTAGTTTGAGCACTAATCCGGTAGTAACTATTGAAATGGAAAACGGAAATGAAATTAAGGTTGAGTTGTATCCCGATGTGGCTCCCAATACGGTCAATAATTTTATTTCCCTGGTCAAAAAGGGGTATTATGATGGAGTTATTTTTCACCGGGTGATTCCCGGCTTCATGATCCAGGGAGGAGATCCTACCGGTACCGGAACAGGAGGGCCCGGGTACTCCATCAGAGGTGAGTTTACCAGAAACGGTTATGCAAATAATCTGCAGCATGATCGAGGCGTTATTTCCATGGCCAGGACCATGGCCCCCAATTCCGCCGGTTCCCAATTCTTTATTATGGTGGCCAAGTCCCCACACCTGGACGGGGATTATGCTGCTTTCGGAAAAGTAATTTCCGGCATGGAAGAAGTAGACCGGATCGTATCAGTCGACAGGGATTTCCGGGATAAGCCCCATGAAGATCAACGGATGAAAAAAGTAACGGTAGAGACTTTCGGAGTGGAATATGAAGAACCGGTAAAAATGTAGTAATGATTTAGCAAGCCCTGCAAGCTATTTGCGGGGCTTTTTAATGCTTTATTAATATTGCTAATGATTGTTACGTTATTGTTTTAACATGGTAATTTTTATGTTATGATTGAGCTTAGATAAAAATTACCTAGGACGAGGTTCAAGGCAATGGTAATTAGTAACATAAAGGAGAAGATGGACAGCAAGATGCGCAATCTAAAAGGTTTTCTCATCTACGGAGCAGTCATTGGCACCATTATTATGCTTCTGTTGGTCTATGTAGGGGTTTCTTTTGGCTTTCAATGGTATGCTGCCCAACAGGCTGCGGAACGGGCCAAAAAGACGGCGGCTATCACGGCGGATTCCCTCTACTTACTGATGGAACGGGGTTGGAGCCGGGAAGAGCTACAAGCCTACCTGATGGCAAACAGTGATGCTTACCGGGAACAACATGTCTCGGTAGCCTTTTACGACATCCACGAGCTGGAAAAGATGGAACTTACTGAACAAGTCATGGCTAACGGAAAAGAAGGGCACAGTTTTTTGGATAGTGATAAGGTTAGCTTTCTCTATCCTCAGATAGCCACTGCAGAGTGTGTTTCTTGCCATGTAGACACACAAGAAGGGAAGCTGGTTGGTGTCCTCATGGTTACCGAGGATTTGCAACCTGTAATGCAAGTGGTGAGAAGAGATACTTTTTTTTACTTGCTTTTCCTATTTCCTTTCCCTATTATGGGGGCATTTGCCATCTCTCGTTTTCTGACCGGGAGGATTGATCGCTCTTTAAGGGAACTTCACTCGAGAATTCAACGAATTAACAAAACTGATGATCTAAGGTATCTGGAGACTAATAATATTGATCTGGCTTTTGATGAGATTAATTTCCTTTACCGGGAATTAAGAAATTTGGCTCAGAGACTCAGAAGTATTGCTGTTGACAAAGACATCTTAGAATTTGAAGTCAGATTATTAGAAAAGTTTATTATTACTTCCGAAGTGGTGAAAGACTGGAAAGAGCATGTGAACAGATTAATTATCGAAATTAATCAGATTGTGGATGTTCATGTAATTTTTTCACTATTCAAGGTGGAATCAGAAGATTTTATTTTGGAAGTATTTTGGCTGTATACCCCCAGTGAAAAGACGAAAAAAATAGTAGAGGAGGTAATCAGAGCTCAATTATCTTCCTCTGAATTGTTCCGAACTCAAGAAAATGTGGCTTTACGTATTTATCATAATGTAGCTGTTCCGGAAGATCAATTAATGGAAATAGATGAAAGTAAAATCCGTTTCCAAACCAAATCTTTGTTTTTGGACACTCCCCAAATAGGCGGAATTGTGGGCATCGGAGTAAGCTCCAGGCTTCAGCCGGACAGTACCAGAATGTTGGTGATTGAGGGTGTATTGACTACCCTGCTAAATGTAATTGGCTCAGTGAAAGCAGTCTACAAATATACTAAGGAGCTGGAGTATTTTGCTACCCGGGATGCTTTGACCAACCTGTACACCCAGCGGGTATTTTGGGAGCTCTTGGAATACGAAGTGGGGCGAGCAGAACGCCGCGACTATAAATTTGCTGTGATCATCATTGATTTGGATGATTTTAAATTGGTTAACGATTTACATGGACATCTCATTGGTGATAAGTTTTTACAGGAGACAGCCGCTGTTATCAAGAACTGTCTGCGAAAAGACGATATTTTAGCCCGTTACGGCGGCGATGAGTATGCTATTATCTTGCCCTATGCTGATCAGGAACAAGCGT
>JAAYOX010000066.1 GCA_012520135.1 Clostridia bacterium | reverse complement strand
TCACCAAAATTTTCCGGATTATTTGAGGCCGAATAATAATGCTTCCGCTTCTTTACGCAACTGTTCATCCGCCATTTCAGCTGCCCATACGGAAAGTAGATCCAAGATAATCTGGGTTCTACCTTCGCCATGCTGCATCAGGTATGCTCTGGATACAGGCACATCACCTTCTCGATAGGCCATAATTAGACCGTGCAGTGCATCCCATTCTGTTTGCGGATTATCTATCCGTTTATTGTTTCGTTCCTCGGGCAAAGCTAAACGCAGTTTGGAACCGCGACGCAAAAGGGGTGCATGATAACCAACATCTTCAGCATCGCTTTGCCTGGTTCGCCTGCTTTGAGTTTCATCATTGATGCCTATCATCCGGGCACTGACCGTGTAGCCAGCTCCTTTGGCTTCCAGACGGATGTTCAGGGACCTGGACAAGTTGAGTGCTTCATCATAGGGAAACTCCGTCAGGCCGAAGATACCGTAGAGGGTTAATGCCATAGCAGCCTCAGGATTAAGATCATCTACCCGCAAACGCCCCTGGGTAATTTTGGTTACCTGATACTGAGCTACCACTCCGCTGGCCTCATTCATAGCCCTGAGGGGACTTACCTGTTCATCGCCGTCTAATACGGGCCAGTGTTCCGAAAGCACCTGTAAAGCCCGGCCATAACCGGCCACCATTTCATCTACAGGATTGAGTTGTAAAGGTTCAAAATCCCGCAAACCCTGACGGACCGCTTCCCTTACCCGCTGGGCCACACCGATACCCCCGAAGCCGGACCAGGTAGCAGGTACAGTATTGGTATCTGGCCGCTTGCGGCAGGTAAGAAAGATGGAACTGGCGACGGCAGCCATGTTCATTTGATGTGTTGAAGCTGCTGATTCAGATTCCACCGGAAAGGAAGAAGTAATTATCCAGCCGTTTTCAATGAGGGAGCGGGTTAGGGTTTCCCAAGCTTCCTGGGTTTTATGGGTAAACATGATGGTCATGATCCCGTCATCTTTTAACACCCGGCGGCATTCAGCAAATATTTCACTCATCATGCGGCGGTATTCCCGGGCTGCATTGGCAGCGGAACCGTCTCGGGCAGGGTTGGCTACCGCCTCGTCAGTTTTATTGGTGAGTCGTCGCCGAAACAGTTCCGGATAAAGATCCTGCAGGGTTCGCCGCTGCCATACGTAAAAATAATCGGACAGTTCAGCATACTGGACATTGTTGTAATACGGAGGATCAATGCAGATCAGGTCTACCGACTGGTCAACCACATCCATGTAAGCAGCAGTACCGTGGATAATGGTAACCGGCGGAGAGCCTTCCTCCAATCTTCGATGCAAAGGTTCCAGCAGCTCCGCAATACCTTTATACCCATCAAGAACTTGGGACAAACCCCAGGCCGCGCCGGAATTTGGGCCGCAAAAAATCATTTCCCCAAATGTCCACTTTAGTGAATAATCATGTCTTCCAAAAGTACCTTTAACTATGCCCCGAGTATATTCCCACCTTGTTTGCCTACTGTTATAGTCAAGTCCTTTATCTATGGCAAACTGCAGGTAGGTTACCACTGCTCTACCTTTTTCAGTGCCAAGCTCAGCCAGTATCTCCGACTTCAAACGATTCAATTCTTCTATCATAGTAAGATGGCCCAACAGCTGGCGAGGAGTAAACATATCACACCAGCGTTCCATGCCATAAATTTTGGGACGCATATCGTTTCCCTCAGGAAAATTTTCCGTTGGAATTAACCCCTGCCTCTCCCACTCAGACCAATACTGTTCTAATTGTCTATCCGCCTCCGCCAAAGCCTCCAAATCCTGCCGGTTGGGTGACCTATAAAAGCGTACTTTCTCAGTTTTTATCTGACCTGCTTTATCTCCGGTCCTGTAACGCTCAGGCAGTCCTTTCATGTCAAGTTTCGGTTGGTAACGAACAGCAACCACACAGTAAAGCCTGTCCTGCCACTTACCATGGGGAGATTCCCCCCTTGCCTGGGCCTTAATTTCATCGGACGATATCGCCTGGCGACAATGAATGCATGTTCCCACCCCGTTTTTCACCGTGGCAAAATTCGGGTCCTCCCCATTTGGTCCCCGTTTACCTTGCAACCGGTAAGGCTCAAAATGCACCTTCCCGTTCCTTTCCTGACCGTCAGTGACGATCCGAATCCCCCACTTTTCTCCCTCCTTGGAGAGCCAAGAGGAGTTTAAAAGTGGTGCTTCTCCACCGCAATGGGGACAGGTAACCTGACGGCAATACAATATTCCGATCTGATCATATTCAGGACCGTCAAATAAGGGAATTACTTCTTTACAATTGGTACAATGGTTAATAAGATGTTGCAATTCTTCCTTTGGAAGTGGAGAGAAGGGTGTTACTTTTTCCATTTTTTCTGCCACACGAGCTAACAACACATTGCCCCATTGCTCTATATCCTCAATAAGAGCAGTGCCAAATCTTGCCGGGTAATCAAGAGTAGCATACTGAATCACAGTTGCCACAGGATTTAAATCGTTAGCAATTACTTTGTGTCCAAGACGCATTGCTTCAATGGGTATTGAACCTCCGCCGGCGGTAGGATCAAGAATCGTTAATGCTTCTTTCATCGGTTCCGGGTGATAAGTAAAAGCTCTGTCGTAACCATAAAGTTCTTCAGCATCCCATTTCAATTCAAATCCCAATATACCTTTTACACGTTCCGATTTGGCAAACTGGATCCGCTCATTAACATGGGCCGGATCAGCAGCTATCCGCTGAATTGCCAGCACGCTACCTTTTGCAGGCAAAGTGGTAAATGGCTTCGACTCTCTCTGCCAGCGAATGACGAGCGGATCATGATTGAAAGACGGATCAGCATCACACAGCTTGTCAATTATTTTTAAATTTTTCCTACGTCTCTCCTGTTCTTTTTCTAACGCCCGGATGACCACATTATCCACAGGCAACCATTCCGACCCAAATTCATCCCGGATAACACGATTGAGTAACCTGCCTGTCAGTGTCCAGCATTCCCCATTAACCAAAGCCTGAAGCTTTTCAATACCCAGCTGACGCAAAAACCAATCCGCATCAGTATCTGCAGGCAACAAGGAACCTAATATAGCCGCACGGCTGGGAGTAAGCGGCCTCCTGGCCCACCATACATGAAGACGGTGTGTTGGCGGGGCCTTTCCTGTATCCCGCTCACGCTGGGTTTCAGCACCTACCTGGTGACAAGGAAAACCCGCTTCAATGAAACGGTAATCATTATTTTTTCCGAATTTATCCACATATTCAATCTCCCTTCATTTATCTCCTTAAACGCTCCAACATTTCTCCCACTTCCGTATCTCCCGGCTGGCCACCCAGCATGAGACGCATCCCGGCCAAAGCCCAGCGGTTTGCTGACTTCCCGAACTGGGTGGCCCTAGTTAACCAATAAACAGCTTCCTCCATGGTAAATCGCTCCACCCGCCAGGCAATCAGCTCCACCCGATCAAAATACGACACTCTTTCCTGGAGCTTAAAAATTAAGGATAATTTGGCACCAGCTTCGACATTTAAGGGCAAATTGCCCCGGAAACCAATCCGGCCATTGCCAAAAAACCGTTGCAGATCGAGGGGAACTCCTGCTTCATCGCAAACGCCGGTAACAATCAGACGAATGATGGGCAAGCACGTCCTAAGAGACTGCCCATAAAGTAGACCCCGATCCCTCAGGGTTCCTTTCTTAGACACTCTGATTTCATTATCGTCAGTAATCCGCTCTTTGACCACCAACACCGGAGCAGGCTTATCTTTTAGTTCCGTTATACGCAGAACCCAGGGAGCCTGGGCTACCAACCGACGCAAACGGCGTTGTTGCTCAAGATCCAAGTCTATCTTTGGTTTAACAATTGTCATGTTTGTTTCTCCACCTTATTTGTTGATGTTTAATTCCTGGATTAAAAGGCATTGGTCATCGGGATCGTTGATCTCCAAAAATACATCTGTTTGCGGTCCCTTTTCCGCGACAGCATCCAGGGTCTCAAAAAGCTCGCCCAAAGCTTTCATGGAGTCAGGTGACACGTCTCTTAATTGCAGCCTGACAGTACCGCCTCCCGGCAGTTCCAAATCTACCAGGTCCATTTCGCTGATGGTGGATTTGGCTCCCCTGTTATAAATGCTGCCCAAACGCTTTAAGAAAGGCAACAGTTTTTCCGCTCCCTCCTTACCGGACAGGACAATACGGTTGCTGGCAGCATCAACCCAGCCCCGCTCCCTGGCCTGAGCCGGTGTAATAAAAACGTCATCCGGATGGGGAGTATATAAAGCAGCCAAAGGGCCATAATGCAACCTGTCGGGCTTTTCACTTTGTTCCGGTGTTCCCTGGTAAGCTACAAGCTGACCCATTCGCACCAGGGTGACCACCGCATCTTCTACATCCTTTACAGGGCAATCACTGTTTTGTTCGGCCACTTTGGCCGCAACCTCTCTAAAGACCAATGGGCCCCTTCGCTCAATAGAATAAGTTACCTCCTGACGCAATTGATGCGGATCTACTTTTTCTCCTCCAATCCAACCACGTTGTTTAGCTCCTTGAACAGTGATCAAACTATACGGTTCAGAGAGAGCAATATCCATGGGAATTCCACTATCCTGGTCATACAGTTCCCTAGGTTTAACTGCATTTTCTTCATCCATGCGGTACAAACACCAGATACCCTCCTGGACACCTGCTCGGATCACTTGTTCCAGCACACCCAAATTTTCCAATACCGGCCACCGACGCACACACCAAAAATTCCGGCGTATGTTTTCCAACGTGATAGTATCGTTGAATTCAAAGAATAACTTGCTCAGATTTAATAAATCTTCCTTTGTAGTACTGCCAACAGTCAACAGTTCTTTGTCCCTGATCAAGGCCTGACGAATCATTTCCATAAAAGGAGTCCCGCCTTCTCCGCCTGCGGTTTTAATCTCTTTACTGATTACATAGCCCTTTGTAGACGGATAATAAAGCTTGGTATAAATACCTGCAACAGCAGTTTGGAGGCTGTTTTCCCGTTCACTATATCTTCGTCTGAATTCTGGTTCCTCAAGGCGACGGGGATTAACTCCAAAGTTTTGTGGATTTTTCACCAGGCGTTTCATGGCTAGGACCTGCCGGGCTATCCCTTCTATGTTTTGTCTGATAGCATAGACCTTAGCCAAATGGCCATCGAAGGCAGCATCTTGTGCATGTACTCCCTGAACCGCGACGGTTTCAGGTATCAACAGAAAGATCAGATTCTGTTGCTCCCGTGGCTTATTCTCTCCCTTGGTTGTTATCATCGCTTTCACGTCTAAAGTTTCCAGCGATAAGGAAACAACTCCCAATAAAGGCCTGTTTTTACCATCAGGCAAATGTTCGGGCAGGGCAACATCATGTTCAATGTGAAATAGGGATGAGTTGTTGGCAATCATTTTACGTGCGGTGGTCTTCAGCAATTCTTGAATTTGATCGGCAGTTACTGTTCTTCTAATCCTTGCCAGAACACTGTTAATGGTAGGTTCATCACTGGCAAAATATCTGCCTTGTTCATAACGAAGGTAAAAGGCGCTTTCGTTAATCTCCTCCAAGGCCATTCTTACCTGAGGCGGCGTAAGACCGGGCAGTGCCACACTGAATAAAGCGTCGGACTCGGTGATCCCGAAAATCCGGGAATTCAGGCCTTCCTCTCTGCCTACCAAACTATGCAGGAAGACTGTTTTCCAGGTATATTCATATAAAGGGTATCCTTCAGGATGAGGATTGCGTGCATCGGCAAGTTCAGCATTGCTACGTCCGCCTTCAAGGGTACCTGTATCCACACTGCCCACATCGGTGTTAAGTGCATACATCAAGTCAGAGCTACCTGTACGTCCCAGGATTTCATTAACTACCCGGTCGGAACGCAAATCTAAATGACAAGTATGGATCATGGGTATTGCTTGCTTTTTCTGCCATAAGCTGCGTACCGCCAAGGCCAGAACCCGCAGAACTCCACGGGTACCTTGAAAGTTTTCGGCAGCTGCCAGCTTTTGATTGAGAAAGTCCACCAAGGTAGGATGAAAGGGATAGGTAGCAATAATCCTGGTTTTTATCTGCTCATTGATGGCTTCCTCCGGTAGAAGACTGGCATTTCGCCGGTACATCGCCAGATACTTCTCAGCAGCCTCCATTGCCGCTTCTCGATCTACAACAACAAATAGCCTTTTGGCAAAAAGAGCCGAGATTTCCGCGGCATGTACGGGCGTTATTTGCACTGCATCCCTGGCCACTACACTGGCTACCCCTTTAACTGCTTGCTCACCGATACTGATAGCATCATCTTCCGATACATCCTGTCCCTTTACCTGGCTGAGCAATTTAGCTAATCGTTCTGTCTGTTTAGCAAAAGCATCAGCTGCACTGGCCAAAGTCAGCACAATGGCAATTCCTTTGTGATTACGGGCATAACCATGTAGTAACATCAGAAAAGCGGCCAGTTGTCCAGCTCCATCGGGTCGTGCGGCTTCCAGACGAGCGGCATACTGGGCCAATTCATCCAACATTATGAGGACTTTTCTGTTTTGGAAAACCTTATCCAAAAAAGGCTTGCCAGGAGCGGCATGAGAAGATGCCTCCGCTTCCACTTCCCGATATAAGCTTTCACCGCCTACCTGATAAGCTATTTCTCCCCACAAAGTATAAGGCACCAGGTCCTCACCCATAGGGCGATGAACGGGGATTTCATCTCCTGCTATGCCCACGACGGCTACTGAACCAGGTTCAGGTAAAAGTTGCGGATTACAAATATCCTGCACAACATCTCTCAATTCCGTCCCTCTATAGGCAAGATGGGCACAAGCAATCAATGTATGAGTTTTACCGCCTCCGAATGCAGTCTCCAATCGATGTATAGCCGGAACGGACATATCTCCGGCTAAGCGACTGAAAATCTCCGTTAAGGCCTGACGCAGACCTTGGGTAGGGTAAGTAGCCTCACTGAAAAAAAGTTCTGCATTGGTGTAGATGCTATCAATAGCACCGGTACCTTTGCGGTAATAATCCATGATAGGGCTGAGGGAAGCAGTAAAAACTTCCGGATTAAAAGTTCCCGCCAGTAACTCCGGTTTAGGCTGACAAGTATCCAATACTGGTCTCACTTCGATCCTCCTGTTCTCAAGTCAGTAACAAAGTTACTGTTTCAACGAGCTGTTATTAAGTAATTGATAACATTTTCGCCAAATATTGAAATTTTCCTGTAGACGGTTGCAAATCATTGGTTTATGGATAAGTATTGTGACGGAAATAGCTCCCACCCCAAAGTCCGATGGAGCCATCTCCGGATCATTCAGGCCCATGACCCGCAGTTTAAAAATCGAAATCTAGCAACGTAAAATTATGGGCAAACGACTATTTAATTCAAGATTTTGTAGTTCTTCAAGGAAAATTAGGGTTTTTTGGAGAATATAGGAGTAATTTGAATACATGAGCCCTTTTAAATATCGTTATTTAAGAGATGCTCAAATTGAGTTGAAGTTCTTCTCTTTGTCAGTCAAGCTTCTGATTAATCAATGCTAATGTTTTGTTTAAGATTCAACTATTAATGAGACATGGCATAATAACGGCAGGTGTTTATGGTGTGGGAGGATAAAAAAAGGTACGATTTTATCGAAGATTCTATCAAAGCACTGGATGTAGAGATCCAAAGATTGAAAGAAGACGGCGGTAAAGATATTCTGCTCTTCGATGGTAAATACCTTGGTATGAGCGGCAATAAGTATATCTATTTTTTTAATCTAGAAGAAGAAATTTACTTAATGGATGATGCACCGGTTAAAGTCAAATGCAACAAAATCACGACAGAAGGTGTGGCAATATTCTGCCAAGGTTTTGAAATTTTATTGGCTTTAAATGACAGACTAAGTTCCCCGTTAAAGAATGCTATTCTCCAGTCCGAATTATGGGAGCTTTTGGTAGCATTACAAAAACGTCTCCGGGAACTGCCCGACAAGGGAAATTTTCCTTTAGTCCGGTCGGTGGCCGATTTGGCCCGCTCCTTCGCAGAATCCGGTGAATTAATATGTCAAGGGCAGAAGAGGGCAATCACAAAAGCATTGAAAGACAAAATCACCTTCATATGGGGCCCTCCCGGTACCGGTAAGACTTATACCTTAGCTCAAATCGCTTTAAAAAGTTTTCTGGCCGGGGAAAAAGTGTTGATCTTGTCACATGCCAATATAGCTGTGGACGGTGCCATTGAAGCTATTGCCAAACAAATATCCGAACCGATGATGGCCACTTTATTGGATAAAAACCAGGTATTTCCCGTTGTCAGGTATGGTTACAGCAGAAGTGATTTTCTTCGTCACGATCAATATTATAGTAGCTATAACCAAGCCCTAAATAGCGAGCCTGATTTAAAAGACAGGATAAAAGAGCTAGAGGAAAAGATAAAAGAAACTGAAGACCGTCTCCAAAGAGTAGCATTATTCCAGAGACTAGGCAAATTGAAAAATAAAGTCACAGATATCGAAAAAGAAACTGTCATCCCAAAGAGCAAAGTTGTAGGAACGACCATCTCCAAGGCCCAAGTTGATCCAGTAATCTTTAAGGGGTCTTTTGATGTAGTGTTGCTGGATGAAGCCAGCATGGCTTATATTCCCCAGTCCCTATTCGCTGCCGGTTTAGCCGGCAAAAGAATTGTCTATCTTGGTGATTTCAAGCAGCTAGCCCCCATTGCCATGACAGATGGATTCTTGGTCGACAAGTGGCTTAAAAGATATATCTTTGAATTTACCAAAGTCAAAGAGCGGGTAGATCAAGGCTTGTTTCCCCCTCATTTGGCCATGCTCAATAAGCAAAGAAGGATGCATCCCAGTATCAGTGGCTTTGTTACTGTCAATATTTATAACCATCTCCTACAGAACCACAACAGTGTGGAGGATAACCGACCTTGGAATGAGGTGTTTCATTTACTGGATACCTGCCAAATGCTATCCATTACCATGAGGGATAGAAATGATTCCAGATTTAATGTTCTCCATGCTTTCCTGAGCGTGATTATTGCTTTGAACTACAATGAGGAGAAGGAAGGTTCCGTAGGCATTATTACTCCCTACTCCGCTCAGTCTAAATTTATCAATAATATTCTAAAGGATATTTTTGGAGCTAAGAAGTGGCCTGTAAATGCTGCCACAGTCCACCGTTTTCAAGGTTCGGAACGGGAAACGATCATTTTCGATACCGTGGACAGTTTTCGATTAAAAAGACCGGGGATTCTTTTAACCAGCAATGAACGGGAACAGGCTCAGCGGTTGATTAATGTTGCTGTTACCAGGGCCAAGAAACAGTTTGTTGCTGTTTCTAATATGAGCTATTGGAAATCCCGGCTGAGTAAAGAAAGTATCCTCTACAAACTTCTTGCGTATCTTCAGGAAAAAGGTGCTGAGTACAATTTTATGGGCAACTACAAAAAATCTTATAAACAAATTCACCTGCTAACCGACAACAAACTCGGAATCCGTCATCATCCCAATTTTGATGGGTCTGGAATGGATAGATTGCTGTCCAGGGTGGTAAAAGATTTAACGGAGGGACAAAGCATATACATTTCTTGCCCAAATGGTGGCGAGGCAACCGCAAAAAGCCTAGAAAAAGTCTTCACTCAATTGCCTAATTTACAAAAAAAGAAAATAACCATTAAGGCAGAAAAGCCGGAACAATTGCCACCTTCTCTTCAACGGTATGCAGAAAAGGATTCTTTTGCTTGGTTACCTCTGCTTATAGTGGACAAAAAAATAATTCATTACGGTTTCCCTATTTGTGTTGATGAACAGGTAAAAGATGTAATGCTCATCAGGTTTGAAGGAGAAGCAACAGGCAATTTTTTAGCATCACAACTAGGCTTTGACGATGATATAGGTAGCCTTCTGGGTGACGATGTTCGAGTAGATTTCCGAGGCTTTGTGGAGAACAACTTCCTGTGTCCTCGATGTAAGGATCCGATGACCGTTAAAAAGAGCAAAAAAATTGGCAAATACTTTTTAGGTTGTTCCGGTTATCCAAAATGCAGTTATATTGCTAATGATATGCTGAGCATTTTAGACGAATATCTGAGGTTTTTTCCGGCATGTTGTGATCGTTGTGGAGGAGCTATGGCAGCGAAGCTTGGCCGCAACGGAGTTTTTATAGGGTGCAGCAATTTTCCCAGCTGCCGCAAAACCGCAAATGTGGGAAGTGTTTGTTGAAGTTGCAGAAAAAACACTGACCGGCACCGTTCGTGTGTCGGTCAGAATACGATACCTTTCCTCACATCTCATCCAATTATAAAATCTACAACCCCTTTTTTATCACTTCTTCATACAAAAAAAGAACCAGCTACCGCTTGCCTGAGCTTCTCTACAACTATTTCTATTAAGAAGGTAATACCCATAGCCACCCCTCCTGTTCACACTATAATAGCACAAATCTCGGCAGTGCAATACCATTGATTTCCAGAATCGAGCAGGCAAACACATTGCTTTCAAGTTCATTTTACCTGTAAATCTCAATATTTAGCCCAAAAACGCGTAACTGCTCCGGCGAGAGATGTGCCTGAAAGCTACCCATCAAACAACACAAGAGAATCGTCCCATTGGGTTTACCTTGCTTAAAAGAAGCCAGTATGAAATTGATTAACCGGTAACCAAGTGGATCACTTTTTGGTTATCACGGTGGATCAAAAATTCATGGTCAGGTGGATCAAATATTCGTTGACATTCGGAGTTTTAAGGGATTTGCCGCCGTAAAATGGCTCGCCTAGTTCAAGACCAGCTCTAAGGCCCTCTATCGCAACTTCATCAATACTGATACCGGAAAGGTGGGCCGAAGTTTCGTCTATTTTGTTTAATATTGCAGCGACTTTAACTCTCCTTTCCTCTGGTACTAACTCCAGCAACTCATTTTTGTATCGCTTTAGCTTCCGCGAAAGGTCCTGGAATCGCTGGCTACTTAACAGTCTAGCCTGCCATCTACTGTTATTCGTAAAATAATTGGCCAGTGCATAAGGGAAATAATCTTTATTTTTGGCAAACATGTTATACAAGCTTCTTTCATTTTCTACTTGCTCCGGTTGCCTCCGGCACTATCCCATCCGCCCGATAGGTAAGATCCATGTATATTATGACCAATTTATACCAAACTAATCTCAAGCCTGTTAAACAAGCATAAGGAACAAATCCACTCACACAAAACAATTTATACTCCCGACATAGTTGCCGATAGACGTAGGAACAGGCTTCAAAAACCTGATTCAATGCAAAGAAAAAGCATTTCCATTATTTCTGATGATGAATTTCTGGAAATGCTAAATCTGAAAGGAAAAAATATCATAGCGTGAATCTTAATGAAAACACAGGAGAACGACCATAACGGCACCCGGCACAGGAAGATAGAGAGAAGTTTCCATTTATTCCTGTGCTTTCATAATTAGCCATCACCCTAGATTAAAAATTATTGTATTGCCTTGACAAATAAATTTTGGGAGCAACTTAATCAACATCTTATGTGTTTGACAATTGTAAGTCTATATTTCGCCCACCATACATTATTCTCACTATGGCAACTGTCTTTTCTTCTTCAATTACTGTATAGAATACGAGATATTTGTCCACTGGAAGAACTCTCAAACCTTTACTGTGCCATGGTTCGTTTTGGTAGAGTCTATACCGAAAAGGTAATTTATTCAGGCCTTGAATTGCATTCAACAGTCTGTCGATCTGCTTTTTTGCAGTCTCTGGTGCTAATAAATCCATTGCAATATACCTGTAAATATTTATAAGGTCTTGCTCTGATTCTTTGGTATAAATAATTTTATAGCTCACGCCCATACTCCTTGTTAATAAGCTCAGCTACCTTATCAGCAGATGCAACCCTGCCTGCCCTTAAATCGTCAAATCCTTTTTGAATTTCATTGTTAAACTCTTCAGGTGTTAATTCCTCAATTACAAGAGGCCTATTCTGGGGGATTTTCACCTCAAATGGTAGCCCGTTATGCAAAACCACCTGTCTTAAAAAAATATTTATAGCATTTGACATGGGTATGCCAAGCTTATTTAACACCATTTCTGCCTGTTCCTTTATTTCCGGCTCAACACGGGCAAAAATACTTGTAGTTTTAGACATGCATATCGCCTCCTTCTTGGTATTTATAATCTATCATTTTGTATTGCGATATGCTATATATTCGCATGTTTTCGGCGCAGAAATGGGGGACCACCTTGGCTATACAAAATAGTTTATACTCCCCTTGCACCCTGTTGAAATTAAGAAAAAATAAGCCCTGGAATATAATGGGCTTATCATCGGCGATTATTATCCTCTATGAAATTATAAACTTGACAAAAGGAGTTGCCACCTTCACAGTGGTGGCTAGTCCTAAATCGGTCAGGGCGTGTCGCCATACGTTTTTAAATTAACGTTTTACGACACGCCCTTTTTTGACAGCCTGAGACGGGAGAACCATCACCTGTCTCAGGTTAATTTACTTCACTTTTAACAGTCGCATTCCGTTGGCGATAACAATCAGGGCTGCGCCTGTATCGGCCAGGATGGCAATCCACAGGTTGAGGATTCCGGGAAACACCATTATCAC
>JAAYOX010000065.1 GCA_012520135.1 Clostridia bacterium | reverse complement strand
GCATCCCTTTAGCCACCAGATTAGTTCCTTCCAAAGGGTCTACGGCTATATCAACCTGTGGCTCTACCCCCACGCCTACTTTCTCACCAATGTATAACATGGGAGCCTCATCCATTTCTCCCTCACCGATGACCACTTCGCCATCGATATGAATAGTGTCAAAAACTGCCCGCATCGCAGCTACTGCTGCATCATCGGCAGCATTCTTGTCTCCTAATCCCATCCACCGGGCTGCTGCCAAGGCAGCCGCTTCGGTCACCCGCGCAAATTCCAGTGTTAATTCCCGTTCCATCTTATTCTGTTAGCCACCTTTCCCCCAATTGATTACAACTCCGTTTCTCCCCAACACCTTAATCATTTTTGCATCAAAATCTAAATAATTCAGTGCACCTTTGCGAAGCAAGAAGCCAGAGGCAAGAGTAACAGGTCATCCAACATTTCGGAAGAACCGTCTCCCGGATCTCTCATCATTTGTTTTTGACTTGCTCCCAATCCGCCAGAAACCTAGCAATGCCTGCATCCGTCAAGGGATGCTTGAGCATTTGCATCAGTGTTTTATAGGGCACTGTAGCAATATCGGCCCCCAACAATGCTGCCTGGGTAACGTGCAGCGGGTGCCTGATACTGGCCGCGATAACTTCAGTGGCAAAACCATATTGGGCATAAATTTGCACTATATCTGCCACCAAATCCAGCCCATCATGGCCAACATCATCCAGTCGACCCACAAAGGGACTGACGAAAGTGGCACCGGCCAAGGCTGCCAAAAGGGCCTGATTAGCCGAAAAGATCAATGTGACATTAGTTTTAATACCTTTGGCTGCAAATTGATTGACCGCCTTAAGCCCTTCCCCTGTCATGGGCACTTTTATGACTATATTGGGGTGAATTTGGGCCAAGGCCTCACCTTCCGGCACCATTTCCCCGGCAGTAGTGCTGACTACCTCCGCACTGATGGGGCCGTCTACTATGCCGGCAATTTCCCGTACCACTTGTTGAAAATTACGGCCCTCCTTGGCAATCAGGGAGGGATTGGTAGTGACGCCGCTGATCACTCCAAGCTCATAAGCATTTTTGATCTCCTGGATGTTGGCTGAATCCAGAAACAAACGCAAAACTCTCACCTCCCTATATTCAGTAGTCGGTCGCCGGTTTTCGGTTGTCGGGTTTACATGTCTTGCTTTTAGGTCTATCAGTGGTACACCGGAATTAAGTAGCCGATGTACTACTTAGCATAGGCTTATGCTTTATGACTTCAGGCTATAATGTTTGCTTCGCTACGGCGAAGTGCCTACGCCGTTACCGGCAGCAAGCTGCCGGCGGCTGTGGCCCAACGCCCGCTCCGCAAATCATTATAGCCTTGTGCAACCTTGCTGACCCCAATCCTCATCATCCTATAGTTGCACGAAAAAAGCAGAGTCAGGATCTCCTGACTCACAGCGAATTAATTGCCGTTTTTGGGTCTGAAAGTTTCGCAGGCTGTACCGTCAGAACTGTTTACTACATTGTCACCGCTAGATCTGACTTCAATGGCATCAGCAACACACTTAAACCCGGCATTAAATTGACATTCTTCTACTTTACATTGGATCCTGCCCTTCATTGTGATCACCTCCGGATTTATCATCCCCCGGAGAAAACAGGGCTATTCCAATCGATTAAGCCTTGCCGCCGGAACCAAAGAGACGGATTTTTTCCCGAATGATTTCCGTCATTTTCTCCTTAGCAGGGCCTAAAATTTTTCTGGGATCGATTTCATTGGGGTTCTTGGCCAGAACCTCATTTACCCCTTTAACAAAAGCTTCGCGGATATTGGTATCAATGTTAATCTTCCTGACTCCTAATTCCACCGCCTTGCGAATAGCATCGTCAGGAACTCCAGAAGACCCGTGTAATACGATGGGAACCGGTACCAGTTCTCTAATCTTGGCCAAGCGCTCAAAATCCAGCTTGGGAGTACCTTTGTACTGACCATGAGCGGTTCCAATGGCAACGGCAAGAGCGTCTACACCGGTTTGCTCCACGAAAGTTTTAGCTTCCTCCGGATCGGTCATGGAGGCTTCCCATTCGCTGACGGTGATATCATCCTCGGTGCCACCGATTTTGCCCAGTTCCGCTTCTACCGATACTCCTACCGCCCGGGCTACATCCAGCACCCGGTTGGTCAACTTAATATTTTCCTCCAGTTCCAATTTGGAACCGTCAATCATGACACTGCTAAATCCTTGCCTGATACACTGCATTACCTGGTCAAAGCTGGTACCGTGATCCAAGTGCAGGCATACAGGAACACTGGCCTCCTCTGCTGCCAGTCTGGTCATGGCAACGATATAGGAGAGCCCCGCATATTTGATGGCTCCCTGGCTGGCTTGGACTATAACAGGAGATTTTTCCGCTTCGGCCGCCTGGATAATAGCCTGGATAATCTCCATATTGTTACAGTTAAATGCTCCTACTGCATACTTCCCTGCTTCCGCTTTGTCCATTAGTTCTTTTAGAGTAACAAATGCCAACGCCAAAAACTCCTTTCACTAATCCATATGACTTTCTCTATGTGTCAGCCTTTGCAGTTTTTGCCGACTCGGCTGAATAAATTCCCCTGCAGTCATGGGAATAAAGCCCATTAATAAAAAGTTTTCCAAGTCCTCCGGTAAGGCGGCGGGTACCAGTACTTCCATCCCGCATTTTTGACAGCGGACCTCCACCTTATCCGGAAAAATCTCAATCTCTAAATTATGATTACCGCAAGTACAGGTTAGTTCTCCCGTCTCCGCCATTTCATACAGCCTTTCCAAAATCCCGAACATCACCTTGCTGTCCTGAAAATAATCGGGAGAAGTTGCTTCCAACGCTACTTGAGTCAAAGAGCGGCGGTGCACATTGAAATGTTTTTTTACTTCCTCCTTAGGGCCAAAACAACCGGTTACATAATCACCTTCACGGCAATATAGATCGTGGGCATAAGGAGCTACTATTTCTTTACGGGTAAAGGGCCTACAATGTTCTGATTGACAAAAAACACATTCAGTCAGGAACCAATATTTGTTACGTTTTCTTACCACAGTCAATAGATGATTTCCGCATTCACAATGAAAAGACTGCTTTCGTCCCAGGGAAAATAAAGAAAGGACGTGCCAACTCAACCGTCCACAACCGGGGCAAAGCAATGCTATTACTGCCTGTGTCTCAATTAACAAACGTATCCCTCCCCCCATTCTTAACTATTCTCTATTTATATCAAAATTCCTGCAGAGTCAATATATTGCCATTACTCTTCTTTAGCCAAGGATAAGGAACAGGCAATTGTTTGTGTCAACTCGTAAAAATCAAAAGGCTTGGTCAGTACCCCGCTAACTTTTAACTCTTTTATTTTCTGCTCAAAAACTTGATCTTCTCCCAAGCCGGTCATCAACACAACGGGACAATCATATCCCCGTTCCCTTAACAAACCCAAAGTAGTTAAACCATCTATGCCGGGCATATTCACATCCAGCAAAATCAAATCCACCGGTTCGCGCTCTAATATTTTCAATGTTTCCCTGCCGCTTTGGGCAGTTAACACAAATTCAAATTGACTTTTAAGAAATTCCTCCATCAGGCATCTAATACCTGCTTGATCATCTACAACCAGCACTTTCATCTCTTCTTTTAGGTTAGCCAAGCAGTTATTACACCCCCCTTTTGGAAAAATATTCCAGAAGTCGCGTTCTTCTTTCCTATCTACTTTTATTCGGTGCAAAATTGGAAGTTCCTTCCCTAAAGAATTAATATTTTGTTAATAAATTTTTAAAGGTTGGGCAATTGAAAAGGATGGGGCAGTGGTAGCAAAAGCTGTGGCGGCAAAAAAAATCCGAAAATGCCCTTTGCCCCCAGTTTTTTATTCACGCCTCCACCAGTCCTTTCTTCCGGGCAAAACTTCGCTCCCCAATCACTTGTCCGTCCTGAAGGTAAACCCTTGGCAAATCCGGATTAGCCGTTATTCGCCCTAAAGGCACTTCCACAATGTCATTTTCTTGCAGGGGCAGATCACCGATCTCAATCATGGAAAGCTGCATCCCCAACCGCCCCACAAAAGGCAGCACATATTTGCCATGCCTGGCTTTCAGAGCATGAGGGCCTACCCCCCAATAAGCCAAGACCGTTTTCGCCAGGCTCTTGACTAAATCCGTAATGTTCTTGGGCCGGGAGATGGGGCTTACTCCTAAGCCTTCGGCATAACCGAAAGGAATGACCCCTATTCTGGTTGCTTTTTTGACCCGGTAATCCCGCCCATAGCCTACACTGTCTCCTTTGTCTAACTCTTGAATATGCAGGATACGGGCCTTCGGCTGCCAGGGATTTTCCAGAGGAATCCTGTTTCTTAAAGCAGGAGGGTGCTGGCCGTATAAAACAGTTCCCACCCGCACCATGTCGAAGTGAGTATCCGGTATATCCAAGGTAGCCACGCTGTTGGCCACGTGTTTTAGAGGTATCCGGATACCTTCGTTCTCCAGCAGACCTACAACTTCCCGGAACCGTCGCAACTGGGTTTTGGTATAGGGATCTCCCTGAGCCGCCTGGGCGAAGTGGGTAAAAATCCCTTCTAAGTATATATGGGGAAATCCTTCTTTTATGTATTGACAGAAAGGTAATACTTGCTCCGGTTTCAACCCGGTTCTTCCCATGCCGGTCTCCACTTTGATATGTACGGGGATGTTTTCCCCACGATACTCCTCTTTTAAAGCTTGTACTGCTTCCGGGGAATCCACCGTGGGAGTTAACCCGTATTCCACTACTAGAGGAGCTTCATGGGGCAGCATCGGAGCGAACAATAAAATGGGCAGTGTTACCCCTTCCTGCCGGAGTACCATCCCTTCTTCCAAGTTGGTGACCCCCAGCATATCTACCCCTTGTTCTTCCCAGAAGCGGCTTACAGGGCCTGCTCCCAGTCCGTAAGCATCGGCTTTGACCACTGCCAGTAGTTTAACTCCTTCCGGCAGCAATTCCCGCACTTTTTGTAGATTATGGCGGAGAGCATCCAAATCAATCTCAATCCAATGTGTATAACCGTTCACCTTTCCATCTCCTGTCGCGCCCAATTCATTTACTTGTTCCGGTTTGACGGGATTTCAGACTGTAGGCATATGCTAAATTGATGTTAATCAGAGGGCCGAATTGGAGCCAAAATCAAAAGAGCGAAGGAGCCTGAGGAACAATGCCGACGGCTGTGGGCACAATGCCCGCTCCGCAAATCATTACCAGTCTCTCGCTATTGACTCACCAAGCAATATTTCCGGGGTTACCGGAGCCTACCACGAATTTTGGCGATGGTCCGCAGGTTTTTGTAGTATAAAGGCTCCGCAACATTCCACAAATGATAATAAAAAGGAGAGAGAATCAAATCGTATTCCCCTACGAACTCCGTAAATTCTCCATTGAAGCCTTTCTTAAAACGGTACAAGCCATAGAGAGGGTTATCTTCCGATAAATCTCCGGACACCCCTCTAAAATCATACATGGTACAGCCATGAGCCTTGGCCCATTTGATCATTTCCCACTGAAGGAGGTAATTGGGCATCACATTACGGTGTTCATTGGCGGAAGCCCCATATAAATACCAAGCTTTATCTCCCAAAACCAGCGCCAGAGTACCGGCAATCACCTTTCCTTCATACTCCGCCAGGAATACAGACGCTAAGCCCCTTTCCACCAATAGTTCCCACAAGGTGGCAAAGTAATCATAGTTTCTGATGAGAAAACCGTCCCTTTCCGCCGTTACTTTCAGCACTTCATAAAATGTTTTCAGTTCTTCCTTGTTGTTGGTAATCCGTACCGTAACTCCCCGCCGGGTAGCCAGTCGAATATTGTACCGGGTTTTGGAATGAAATGCGGCAAAGAGTTCTTTTTCCGAAAGGGAAATATCCAGGCGGAACACAAAGCGGGGCTGGGTACCCTCAAATCCTTCCGCTGTTTTAGCCGGCCTGAAGCCGGATCTTTCCAGGTAAGAAGCAAAATCTTCTTCACCCACGGGTACATCCGGATCAATTTTAAGCATAATGGCTCCCTGTTTCTTGCCTATTTGTCGCACTGCCTGCCACAACCGGTCCATTGCCGGGTAATCATCAATCCGCGCAACGGGACCCCTGGGAGCGTACAAGATGGACTTGCCGGTGCCCGGTATTTTTCTTTTTAACATTGACAAGGCGGCAACAGGTTCATCATCTTTGTAAAGCATGAGCCTGATGGGCTCCCAGCCGGTTCGGGCCTTAACTTCCCCCCATTCCCAGGTTTGCAGCAAATGACCTTTGGGATGTCCGGCTACAAATTGATTGAAAATAGCTTTATCTTGTTCATTAAGGATGCGGCTTTGATAGGCCACATAAAAACCTCCTTTGGCAAAATAAGACTCTGGTGTTAGCCAAAGTCTTATCTGCCAAGCGTTATTCTACTGCTGCTTTTTCAGGGCAGCCCCTACAAACCCGATAAAAAGGGGATGGGGGCGATTGGGCCGGGATTTGAATTCCGGGTGAAACTGGGAGCCCACAAACCAGGGATGGCCAGTCAACTCCATAATCTCCGCAATTTTGCCGTCCTGAGACATGCCGGAAAAAACCATTCCCCGGCTCGTAAATTGCTCCTCAAAATTCATATTAAAACTATAACGATGACGATGCCTTTCTGCGATTTCTGACTGTTGGTATGCTTCATAAGCCTTGGTTCCGCTTCTCAGCTTGACCGGGTAGCTGCCCAGCCGCATCAAGCCGTCTGAGAGAAGACGGATCACAGGTACCCGGGTATCCTGAGCGAATTCAATGCTATGAGCGTCTTCAATCCCGCAGACATTACGGGCAAACTCCACTGCCATCATTTGCAAACCCAAACAAATGCCAAATAAAGGCAAATTGTTTTCCCTGGCCCACCTGATGGCTTTAATCTTGCCTTCCATGCCTCTCTCCCCAAAACCGCCGGGGACCAATATGCCGTCTACATCATGGAAATAACCGTCAAGATCTTCTGTTGTCTCCAAGTCAGTGGCGCTAATCCATTTGATCTCAATCCTGGCTTGGTGATGAAGTCCGGCATGGTATAAGGCCTCAATCACACTTAAATAAGCATCCTGCAGTTCTACATATTTCCCTACCAGGGCAATTTTAACCCCATGTTTCGGATTATTCCACCGCTCAAGGATAGCCATCCAGTCGGATAAATCGGCAGGTCCGCAATCCAAATGGAGTTTTTCAATGACAATATCATCTAAACCTTGTTCCTTCAGCATCAAGGGCACTTCATAGATAGTTTTGACATCCACGTTTTGGATGACCGCCTCCCGGTCGATGTCGCAGAACAAGGCGATTTTTTCTTCCATCCCCTGAGACAAAGGTCTCTCGGCACGACAGACGATCACATCGGGCTGAATACCGATGCTCCTTAATTCCTTCACACTGTGCTGGGTAGGCTTGGTTTTCGCTTCCCCGGCCATAGCCAGATAGGGTACCAAAGTCACGTGAACATACATGACATTATCGCGACCAATGTCGCTTTTAACCTGGCGGATTGCTTCCAAATAAGGCAGGGATTCGATGTCACCGACGGTACCGCCGATTTCAGTGATGACAACATCAGGGTTCCCTTCCCGATCCATTTGATAAATCCGGTCTTTAATTTCATTGGTGATATGAGGAATTACCTGAACGGTACCTCCGTTGTATTCCCCTCGACGTTCTTTGGATATAACCGCCCAGTAGATTTTACCGGTGGTAATGCTGCTGTTTTGCGTCAGATTTATATCAATAAAACGTTCATAATGACCTAAATCCAGATCTGTTTCAGCGCCGTCTTCTGTTACAAACACTTCCCCATGCTGGTAAGGACTCATATTGCCTGGATCCACGTTAATATAGGGATCCAACTTTTGGATCGCTACTTTAAGGCCCCTGTTTTTCAATAGCCTGCCTAAAGCAGCAGTAGTAATGCCCTTGCCTAATGAAGATGTGACTCCGCCGGTAACAAAGATATGTTTAGCCACTCTGTCCCCTCCTGTTCTTTACACCCAAATCATTTTAGCTTCTTGCCCGGGCAGTGTCAACAATCCCATTACATTCTTTCGGGAGCTGTTACCCCTATTAGGGTTAACAAATTCCTTAATGTAATACGAACTCCGTTGACCAGGCTCAAACGGGCATCCCTCAATTCCGGTTCTGAGTTCAGCACCCGGCAGTGGGTGTAAAAGTTATGAAACAGACCGGCTAACTCCCCTGCATAGCGAGTTAAACGGTGAGGTTCCAAGGCCAAGGCCGCCTCCCGGACCAATACGGGAAAATCGGCGATCTTACGTAAAAGTTCCAATTCAGAAGGATGGGTCAAAAGAGCCAGATTACACCGGGAAGCCTCTTTGGTACTGATCCCCTCTTCTTGGGCTTGTCTTAAAATACTGCAGATCCGGGCATGGGCATACTGAACATAGTACACCGGGTTTTCACCGGATTCTTCTTTAGCTAAATCCAGATCGAAATCCAAGTGACTGTCGTGGCTGCGCATTACAAAAAAGTACCGGGCGGCGTCTTTACCTACTTCATCCATCAAGTCGCTTAAAGTAATATACTGGCCGGTTCTTTTAGACATGCGGACGATTTCACCGCCGGAAAACAGGCGGACCAGTTGCATCACCACTACCGTTAATTGCTCGGGATCGTAACCAAGGGCTTTTAAAGCGGCCTTCATCCGGGCTACATGAGAGTGATGGTCTGCACCCCATAAGTTAATCATCCAGGTAAAGCCCCGTTCCAGCTTATTCCGGTGATAAGCAATATCCGCAGCGTAATAGGTAGGAAGACCGTTATTCCTGACTAATACTTCATCTTTTTCCAGTCCAAGTTCCTCGCCTTTTAGCCAGAGGGCCCCGTCTTTTTCGTAAACATACCCGTTGGCATCCAATTCCCTGATTGCTGCTTCCACTGCTCCGGAATCATGGAGAGACTGTTCACTGAACCAAACATCATAATTAACCCCGAACCGTTCCAGGACTCCTTTAATATGGGCCAGCTTTTCTTCCAGGGCATACTTAACTAAAAACTCTCTTCTCAGGCTGCTGTCCATATTTAGGTATTTATCCCCGTCACGCTTAATTATGTTCTTTACCGTATCAATAATATCTTCCCCATGATAGCCGTCTTCCGGGAAGGGCACATCCTGGTCGAACTGCTGCAAATACCTGGCTTCCAGAGACTTGCCGAAATTCTCAATTTGATTGCCTGCATCATTGATGTAGTACTCTTTTTCCACATAGAAGCCGGCCGCATCCAAAAGGTTGGCAATGGTGTCCCCCAAAGCGGCCCCCCGGGCGTTACCCATGTGGAGCAATCCGGTAGGGTTAGCACTGACAAACTCCACTTGCACTTTCCGGCCTTGACCCGCATTGGAACGGCCATAAGCAGTATCTTGTTCCTCTGCCAGTGGCAGTGCTTGATAAAGCCAACCGGGATCAAGACGGAAATTGATGAAGCCGGGTCCGGCTATTTCCACTTCCGCCACCCAATTGCCTTCCCGCCGGAAATGCTTCACCAACAACTCAGCAATCAGGCGGGGGGGCTTTCTCGCCTCCTTGGCCATCAACATTGCCAAATTGCTGGCGTAATCCCCATGGCTTTTATCCCGGGGCACTTCCAGTACAAAATCCGGCAGCTGTTCAAAATCCAGTTCGCCTGCTTCTCTTGCTTGAAAGGCAGCATCTTTCAATGCCTGGCAGATACTGTCTTCCAGCCGATCAACGATACTCACAGAAACCTCTCCTTACCAGAATCTTGATTGACATTATTCGAGTTATATGGTCAATACATACATTTAGTTTATATTATCAGTGGCGACTGTCAAGTAAATGCTATAGATTATTTTTGCCCAAACAGGCCGGTTTTAACGTTATTATAACAGCCCAATCCAATATAGGTACCGGCCTTGGCTTGCAAGATGCAAGCCGGTGCTCTCGTTATATCTAAAACTAGCAACCGTAACTACCGTACTATCATCAGCGGTAATAATGCAAGGCCAATAATGAGTGTGGAGCGGGTTTTCAGCAGGCAATGCAAGTCCAGTAATGTCGCTTCGCTACGGCGGAGTGCCTACGCCG
>JAAYOX010000064.1 GCA_012520135.1 Clostridia bacterium | reverse complement strand
TTTCCATTTTAAAAGTTGACTGCTCAATATAATCATCCGGCAGATATGCACTAATTGCTAATTCTACTGTAGTTGGTGCTTTTTCACTTTGCTTCTCAGGTTTCACTCCTTTAACCTTTTCCACAGCTTCTTCTAATAGCCGGCAGTACATATCAAAACCCACGGCCAATATCTGACCGTGCTGTTCCGGACCTAATAAATTGCCGGCTCCCCGGATCTCCAAATCTCGCATGGCAATTTTAAAACCGGAACCAAATTCGGTAAATTCCCTAATGGCATTTAACCGTTTTTGGGCTACCGGACTCACAATCTTATTGGGATGAAAGGTAAAATAGGCATGAGCCACTCGATTGGAACGACCTACTCTCCCTCGCAGTTGATATAGCTGGGCTAAACCCAGTTGATCCGCATTGTCCACAATTAACGTATTGACGTTGCCAATATCCAGTCCGTTTTCAATAATGGTTGTGCACACTAGTACATCCTGATGTCCTTCTACAAAAGACAACATCGCTTCTTCCAACTCATTCTCTCTCATTTGACCGTGGGCCATAACCACTCTGGCTTCCGGTACCAATTGTTTGAGTTCCAAAACCACTTTGTCCAGGTCCATAATCCGGTTATGAATATAAAACACCTGGCCTCCACGGCCTAATTCCCTGCGAATAGCATCCCTAATTAACTCAGGGTGATGTTCTACCACATAAGTTTGGACCGGATACCGATCCTCAGGAGGTGTTTCAATAACGCTCATGTCTCGTACTCCTGACATGGCCATGTGGAGAGTGCGGGGAATTGGTGTGGCAGTTAAAGTCAACACATCCACACTTTGACGAAGCTGTTTCAACTTTTCTTTATGGGCAACACCAAACCGCTGCTCCTCATCGATAATCACCAAGCCTAAATCTTTAAAAACCACATCATTAGACAATAGCCTGTGAGTTCCCACTACTAAGTCTACGGAACCGTCTTTCAGGCCCCTGATCACTTCCCCTTGTTCCTTAGGGGTACGGAAACGATTAAGCAAGCCTACGGTCATGGGAAAAGGGGCCATCCTTTCCCTAAAGGTTTGATAATGCTGTTGAGCCAACACGGTAGTTGGCACCAGCACTGCTACCTGCTTACCGTCATTGACTGCCTTAAAAGCAGCTCTTAAAGCCACTTCTGTCTTTCCGTAGCCCACATCGCCACAGAGCAACCGGTCCATGGGTTTCGGTTTTTCCATATCTGCTTTTACTTCCTGGATAGCCTGTAGCTGATCGGGGGTTTCCGTATAAGGAAACAGCGCTTCAAACTCCTGTTGCCAAGGGGTGTCCTTGGCAAAAGCATGACCGGTAGCCGTTTCCCGAGCAGCATACAACTTAATCAATTCTTCAGCCATATCTTGAACGGAAGCCTTGACTTTACTCTTCACCCTGGACCATTCGGTGCCCCCCAGTTTATTCAACCGGGGCGTAGCCCCTTCTGCACCAATATATTTCTGAATCAGATCAATCTGATCAGTAGGTACGTAAAGCCGATCAGCACCATGATACTGAATATGCAGGTAGTCTTTGTAAACCCCACCTACTTCCAGCTGCTGAACCCCCAGGTACTTGCCAATGCCGTGCTGGTTATGAACAACATAATCTCCTTCTTTCAGGTCGGCAAAAGTACTCAGCTTTATTCCTTCCCGCCGGACGGGTTTTGAGCGGCGTACGGTTCTTTGACCGAATATCTCCTTTTCGGTAATTAACACCAGTTTGAGGGCAGGGTAATCAAAGCCCTGCTGCCATGTACCGGTTACGATGAGTACTTGCCCGGGATAGGGCCGGGATTCCAACCGGGTTTTAACCAGCGCTTCAATTCCCTGCTCCAACAACAGTTCTCGTAATTGCTCAGCCTGTTCAAGGCTTCCCGTAATGAAAACGAGGGAATAATGCTGTTTTTTCCAATGGAGCACATCACTTTTCAGCATCTTCATTTTGCCTAAGAAAGGATACATGGTTTTGGCCTGGACGCTAACCATGTTTTCCGGATTGAGGAGCTCCATCTTCTGGGGTAAGGAAGCAAAGGCGACTACTGTTTGCCCTGCCAGAATTGTTTTGATTTCCTCCATCTCAGCATAGAGTTCTTCCTGGCCCGGCAGCACATTGCCGGATTCCAGCAATTCTACCAAAGCTTCTCCTCGTTCTTTTTCATATCGAAGCCACTTGTCCCACAGTCTTTGAGGTTCATCCAACAGTACCACCGGTTCAGTGGCAAAATAATCGAGAATAGTATCCTGCTCCGGATAGAAAAAGGACTGAAATCTTTGGATATCCTCCGGTTGTTGACCCTGCTCCAGATCATTGAGCAGTTTTTCCATTTTACTGTTAAGTTCCTGAATTGACGCTCTTTTCTTTAATCTCTCCAATCGTTTGACCGTAGATTGCCACCGTGTCTTCAGTTCCGCCAGGACCTCAGCCAAATCCCCTTTGGGCAGCAATGTCTCCTCGGCAGGACTTATGACAGCCTCCCTGATCATCTCTATGGTTCGCTGGTTCTCCTCGTCAAAAATCCGGAGGGAATCAATTTCATCATCAAAAAAATCCACCCGCAGGGGTTTTTCATTACTTGGAGGAAAAATATCCACCAAACTTCCCCGGATCGCAAACTGGCCCGGAGCCTCTACCAATTCTACCCTTTCATATCCTAGTTCCACCAGTTTTCGGGCTAGGTCCTCTCTGTCCAATTGCTGGCCTGTGACTAATTTCATAAGAGAGTGTTTAAATACTCCGTTTGGCATCAGCTTCTGACAGAAGGCTTCAGCGGTAGCCACTACAAAAAGCGGCTTGCCCTGGGTTAACCTGGTCAAGGTTCTGAGCCTTTGGCTGGTCCCTTCCCTGCTGCGGGCATAAACTTGATATGGCAGAAACTCCTGGCCCGGAAACAGGAGTACATGATCTTCTTTGGTAAAAAAAGTTAAATCCTTGACTATGCCCTTAGCACTCAACTCATCTTGGGTAATAATGAGAAACTGTTTTTCTCCGGCTAAAGCCAAGGCACTCCACCAGAAAGACTTCAGGCTTCCCACTAAGCCAAAAACGGCCTGTTTAGATTTCGGCCTGTCCAGTTGGCCGTTGATGTTTTTAAACTGTTCGTTTTCTACCAATACTTCCAGTAAACTCTGCAAACTCATAGCAACCCCCACAATTCTCAGCTATATTGCTCTCCTCTGGACAGCATTAACCAATTCCAACACGCATGAACAATACCGGCCGCCAGTATGGCCCCCGGTAGTAGACCTGTTATCTGATAAATCCATTGGGTCAAAATCCCTAGCAACAGATGAGACAAAAAACCTGCTAATGCCGGCTTCAAATGTCCTTTTCCAGGTTGGAACAAATCCCACAAAAACTCAACTGCTCCAAAAACCCCGTGACTGCCAACAATGGATCCCTTGAGCAGCCAAGCCAGCCCCGTCTTCAGGATTTCTTCCCAAAAGGGGACCAGGGTGCCGATTATCCCAGGCCCAAAACGATTATAAAAAATCCGGTTTGAACTAAAAGCCAATAAAGCGGCAAGACCGCCGGCTGCAATAAAAATAGTTACACCTCATTTCAGCATCCATGTACGGTTGTCAAAGCCGGTTACCGGTTGAATTTATTCATCACTTGATCCAAACCCTGGCAGGTTAAAGCCAAAGCCGCCTTCGCAGCATGAGGCAGTATCCCCTCCATTATCTCCCATTGTTCATCAGTAAAAGGGCTAAGAACATAATCCGGTGCATCCCAGCCTGTAGGAGGTCGTCCTATTCCAATTCGGATCCGTAACAAGCTCTCGGTACCCAAGGCCTGAATAATAGAAGCCATTCCTTTTTGGCCCCCGGCACTGCCCTGGCCACGGATCCGGAGCCTACCTACCGGCAAATCCATATCATCATACACAATAATTATATTCTCAGTGGAAATCTTATACCAATGAACCAGAGAGGCAACTGCTCCACCGGACAAATTCATATAAGTTAAGGGCTTGGCGATAAAAATTGTCTGTCCCTGATAGCCGGCTTTTGCCACTAAAGCACCATGTTTGGAAGGGCGAAATTCCGTTTCAAGCTGATCTGCCACTAAATCGGCCACCATAAATCCAACGTTATGCTTGGTAGTTTCGTAACGAATGCCGGGATTCCCCAAACCCACAATCAGTTTCATCATGTCCCCCACCCGATTTACTCCGATTTTCTAGCTATATTTCTGGTCCGCCTTCCCTTTCTCCTTCAAAAATAGCGAATCAAAATTCTAGAAGCAATAAAACCCACTAAGCCAAACACCAGCCAAAACCAGCCTCCGAAAAAGGCAATTTGCGCTTCCCGGTAATAACCGTGCTTAACCATGGCCGGATTGACAATGAGGATTGACCAGAAACCGATTAGCCAAGCCATTACCAGCCACCATATATTAAACACATAACTCAGATGATGTAATATATCATGAAGGGTATTAATATTCATCTTTAACCCTCCCTAACGTTTTGTTCCGGTTCTGTTAATTATTACGTCTACGTCCACTTCTACTAGGGCACCCGGGAAATACAAGTTATTCCATTCATCCTTAATTTCCTTCCATAGTTGGGGGTATTTTTTTTCTACCTCCCGGCCAAAGCCAAAAAGATCCAGTCTCCATTCTTCCTGGGCTTTTTTGATCAACACTTTTGTATCCATGGAAACCCTATTTGCCAATGCCTTTTTAACTTCCGCCAGAGCTTCGTTGCTCCAGACAACCTCCTTTATCTGCCTTTCCACCAAAGTTCCCTCGGTACTGATTTTAACTTTCAATTTGATTTGACCATCCACTATCTCTACACTTCTAATCGACTGAGTATTCTCGGCCAAGTACCCTTCCGTACGCCTTGGCCCTTTGCTGCCAGGCGCAGCCACTAGAATAGGAGCCGTATCTACTTCGCCGATAATCCAACGGTAAGCATTTGTTTCCAATTCCCCCAGCCATCCTACCAGCCTGTCTCCATGAAAAATACCGCCTCCGGCCATTTTTAGGGAATTCTCCCCGGCGGCAACACGAGGAACCACATACACTGCATTCTCCCTGATCCGCCGGGAAATTTCCCCCAGCTGCATATCGGGAGGCATCCGGTTGGCCCAATCCTCATTATCGGTAAGGGAGACCAGGTAAAGAGCCGGCATGGGTTCTTGGGGATTATTGACATCCAGGACTTGAGCCACATCATCTTCAGTGACAAAGATCGAGATCTGTCTTCGCACACCGGGATCCCGGATAAACCGCTCCAAGACACAATAAATGCCGTTTTTGCACACTTCCGGCCCCAATACTACCGCTTGCAGGTGGGTCAAATCTCCTTTCCGGCTGCTTTGAGTAGAGATCAAACCCCTTAACCGCACCTCAGAGCTTAAAGCCGTCGTTCCCAAGTTAACGTAAGCAGGACCGCCGCTACTGCCTTCTCCGGCAAATCCCGAAGGAACGGCAAACTGATAAGTTATCTTTAAGGCCCGTTCATTGGTACTTTCAATCAACTGCCTTTCCAGTCCTTGGGTTTGTAGGACCTCTTCGGGGGGAATTTCCTCAATACCGATTGCCATCACTATGCCTCGATCGTCGATTTCCCAAAGATCCCAACAACCTGCCAACGCCAGAGACAAGAGGGCTAAAACTAATAAAACCATGGGCTTTTTATGTTTGTTCCCCATCGCTGACCCCTCCCTGTTTTATCTTCCGCCGAGCCAGAAATACCAACAAGGGGACCGATAAACTGAAGATGAAACTGGTGTAATTTAAATAACCCACTAATCCTTCCGCCGCCTTATATCCTTGTGGTAGTAAAGCCAGCAGGTAAACTAGCGGCAGACCTACATACACAGGTACGGCTATATTTTTAATTCCGGCCAGTTGGGAGATAGCCAACACTGCTACATAGTAGCAAACAGCCAGGGTCACAAAAACCGATAAAATCCAGGCACTCAAAAAAATCAAGTCCAACTTTTCAATGAAACCGCCTACGCCTTCCATTTCCCTGATCAAGTCCACCACCGGATACAATAAGTACTGAGTTTCGATAGGGCCAAAAGCAGCCAAGGTAATGATAAATGTTGCCATAAAGAAAAGCCAAATAACAGCCATACCCACCGCCGTACCCTTAACTGCCTCTTTGGGAGTATCCATGAATTGGACCAGAAAGACAATTATGCCCCAGCCGCCAAAATCTCCATAAGCAGGTAGAAATCCCCTGATCACCGGGGCTATTCCACCTGCTAAAACCGGCACCAGTTCGCCAAAATTGACTTTCCCCTGAAAAACCGCAATCAAAATGATCGAAGGGATAATGCCGAACAAGAAAAAAATTAGGGTGACCCTGGCTATGGGATTAATTCCATGGCACACCACGTAGGCAATACTCAACAAAAAGGTAATCATAATAATCTCGGAAGGGGTACGAGGCAACAAGTAAGTTTGGGTCATATCGGTAAAAAGACGCAAGACTTCAGCGGCAACAAACAAAAAAAAGCAGCCGAAACCCAGGGATAAGGCTATGCCCCCCCACTTACCCAGCAAATGAGAAAACCATACAACAGGCGTCTGCCGGGGAAAAAAACTGGCCAGGTAAGCTGCAGCCGTCGCTGCAAGCAGTGCCCACCCCCCGCCTAATACCAGTGACAGCCAGCCGTCTCGCCCGGCGGCCTCCACCACCAATCTGGGCATAATGAACACCTGAACCCCTATTACCGTCGAGATCAAAATCACCAGCAGCTGCCGGGAGGTAAGGATGTCTTTAGGACTGTTCATTGTCACCCTCCTCACTGTCAGCTACTTTTTGCCGGACCAAATCTTGCGGTGCCGTATAAACCGGCCTGGTAACCATAGTCTTCCACGGCAGCCTGAACATTAAATCTTTCCAATCAGAGAACTGGTAAGGCGTAAAAGGAGCCAGATAGTTCACTCCAAAAGTTTTTAAAGTGACCATGTGAATATTGATCAGGATAAAGGAAAGCACCACCCCATAAATCCCAAAGGTAGCTGCCAGGAAGATGGTTGGAAACCGGAGCATCCGAAAACCAATCCCTAAACTGTAAGAAGGGATGGCAAAAGAAGCTACGGCCGTCAAGGCAACCATCACCACCATCAAAGGACTGGTAACATTGGCCCGCACTGCCGCATCCCCAATGATCAGCCCCCCTACAATACCGATGGTTTGACCGATGGACTGGGGCAGCCTGGCTCCCGCTTCCCGCAGGAATTCAAAGGCAGCCTCCATCAGCAGTACTTCCACCACGATGGGAAAAGGAACCCCTTCCCTGGAAGCAGCAATAGCCAGGGTGAGCTTAGTGGGGATCAAGCCCGGATGATAGGCTACCGCCGCCACAACAAGACCGGGCGTAAATACCGCCAGGTAGGAAGCTATATAGCGAATGAAACGAGTTAAGGAACCAATCAGCCAACGCTCATAATAGTCTTCGGGACTCTGAAAAAACTGCACAAAAGTAGCCGGCACGATTAAAGCAAAGGGAGTAGTATCAATTAGAATAACCACTCTGCCTTCCAAAATGGCAGCTGCAGCCTTATCAGGTCTCTCCGTTGTTTGCACCTGGGGAAAAGGAGATAAGTAGCTGTCTTCGATCAATTGCTCCACATAACCGCTTTCCAGGATGGCATCAATGTCGATCTTTTTCAGCCGTTTTCTTACTTCCTCTAAAACATCTCTGTTGACTATGTCATAAATATAGCAGATATTAATTTCCGTTCTGCTCCGTTTTCCCAGCATGGCACTTTCCAACCTTAAACCGGGATCTTTAATCCTTCTCCTAAGCAATGCGGTATTAAAACGGAGTGTTTCATTAAATCCATCCCTGGGTCCACGGATCAGGGTATCACTGCTTGGTTCTTCTACTCCCCGGCTGGGCCAACCGGGGGCACTGATAATCAGCGCTTCCTCCTGATCACCATAGAGAAGAACCACCCCGCCGCCCAAAGCGGCGCCAATTAGAACATCAAATTTCTTTTCCTTTCTGATTTCAGCGCTCTGAATAGCCCTTTGCCTGAGACGGGTAACCAGCCCATCAATATCCACCAGGATTTTTTCTTCGCTTTGCACTTCCAGCATCGGGACATCTATTTCCAAAGGTCGTAGAATATCCTGGGTGACTACTGCCCGTTCGACCAATCCGTCGGTGAACACCAAACAAGCTTCTATTTCATCTACTCCCATGACAAATTCGTGAAAGACAATATCCGGACTGCCTCCCAGTCTTCCCTTTAACACGGCAATGTTATGAGTCAGATCAGGCCACAGTTCCCGATCTGCCTTTTGCTCTTGGTTCAGGTTACCCTCATAAATTTCCTGCCGGTGGGTTTTGCGTTCAATTTTCTTAGGCTTTTTCACTTTGGAATCACCTTTGGCTTTATATTCCACAGCCTACAGTCTGTCCAAAACCGGCGTTTTATATGCTAGACAGCAGCTACGAAGCAGAATACTGGAATCAAAAAGGTCTCCATGTAATGAAAACATAGAGACCTCTGCGTGTTGACAATTGACTAAGGCTGACGGAAAGATAGATACTATTCCTCCGGAGCAGCTTCCCCAGCCGGTGAAGGCTGTTCTGCCTGCTCTTCTTGTTCTTCCTCCTCTACTTCTGCCATCTGAGGAGCTACTATACTAACCACGACTTGGTCCGGATCAGTCAGGACCGCAATTTCCGGCGGTACTTGCAGATCTTGGACCCTTATACTTTCGCCGATTTCCAACCCAGATACATCCACCGTGATTCCTTCCGGAATGTCAGCGGGCAGGCATTCTATTTCCACTTCCCGGATACCATACTGCAATAACCCGCCTTCAGATACACCTTTTGCCTCTCCGGTAATCACAATGGCACTGATTGTAGTTAATCGTTCCGTCATTGATACTTCCAATAGGTCCAGGTGAGTTATTTTATGGCTCACAGGATCCTTCTGCAATTCACGGACCAAGACACTACGTTCCTTATCACCGGCTACATTGATTTTAAACACCTGACCGGTTCCCAATGGCATCCTCCGTAATGCACTTTCCTCAATGGCAACAGGTAAACTGGCCGGCTCTCCACCGTAAATAACCCCCGGTACATACCCTTGGCGACGCAGCTTATTTGTAGCTCCTTTACCTAATTCCAGACGTTTTTCAGCACCTACAGTTACTGTTTTCATATATATACCTCCTAATATTGTTGTTTCAGTTAAACCGGCTCTCCTAAATTATGTTCCAAAATTTAGCATAATAGTCATTTTAAAGGCATAGTTATTTAGGGGAGAAAAGGAGTGAGAGACATGTACCGAAGCAAAAAGCTATTAACCTTACCGGTAATATCGCTGAATGACGGGGAAGAATTGGGAAAAGTCCAGGGGGTAATCGTGGATCCGGAAGCCAGATCTCTGGCGGCCCTTATTTTGGACTATCGCAAAGGCATTTTTAAAGAGCCCCGAATTATTCCATTTGAACATATTACCAGTTTCGGGGATTATGCCGTAACCATCAAAGACTCCGGTGCCTGCGAACGGGCGGGCCAAAGCCCTCACCTGGGTCCTCTGTTCCGGCGTCCTACTCAAATCTTAGGGGCAAAAGTGCTCACTGAAGACGGAAATTTTTTGGGGACAGTAGAAGAGTTTTGTTTTGATCGAAAGACCGGTAAAATCAATGGATTAGAGTTGAGTAACAGCTTTCTTAATACTTTGGTACGTGGTAAAACCCTTATTGAAGGTGATGTAATCACCACCATCGGCAAAAGCGCCATTATCGTTAAAGCAGGTACCCAATCCGTGGTTAAAGAAGAATCTCACCTGTCAGAAAAAGCTAAAACCGTAAAAGAAACCGGCCAAAAAGTATGGCATCAAACTAAAGAGACCACTAAAAAGTTCGGCGAGTCTTTATACAAATCCGTGGAAAAGTTCACCGCAGATGAAGAAGATTACTCTCCTGCGGATAGCAGTGCACCACCAAAAGATAAACCCGTAGACAATCCTCCCGGAGATAACTCAACGGATCCTACTAGAAATGATAAAGCTTGTTGAATCTACGAGTATTTTATCGGCTATAATATTTGCTACGCTCCGGCGAAGCTCCTACGCCGCTAACGGCAGCAAGCTGCCGGCGGCTGTGGACATAACGCCCGCTTAAGCAAATATTATAGCCGTTTAAACGCATTTAATCAAAAAAGCTTACTCACTGACAGGTCTTCATGAATCCTTACGATTGCTTCTCCTAAAAGTGGTGCTACTGACAGAACTTTAATTTTAGGGGATTTTTTCCTTTCAGGCAAAGGAATAGTATTGGTAACTACCACTTCTTTAATCACCGAATCATTCAGTCGTTCCACTGCCGGACCGGAAAGGACCGCATGGGTGCAACAAGCATATACTTCTTTAGCCCCTTGTTCAACCAGGAATTGTGCTCCCTGGGTAATAGTCCCTGCTGTGTCAATAATGTCATCAATCATGATGACGGTTTTTCCTTCCACATTACCGATGATGTTGGTTATTTCCGCAACATTAGGTGCGGGACGCCTTTTGTCAATGATAGCAATTGCCGAGCCCAGTCTTTCCGCAAAATTCCTGGCCCTGGTTACACCACCGATATCGGGAGATACAATCACCACATCCGACAGTCTTTTATTTAAAAAGTACTGAGCAAGAATCGGTCCCCCGGGCAGGTGATCAACAGGAATATCGAAAAAGCCCTGGATAGCACTGGCGTGAAGGTCCATGGTCAATACCCGCCGGGCTCCTGCCGCCACGATTAGATTGGCTACCAGTTTAGCTGAAATAGGATCGCGAGCCCTGCTTTTCCGTTCTTGTCTAGCATATCCGTAATAAGGAACTACAGCTGTAATTCGCCGGGCCGATGCCCGCCGGATTCCGTCAATCATAATTAGCAGTTCCATCAAATTGTCATTAACGGGATAACAGGTAGGCTGAACTACATACACATCTGCCCCTCTGACACTTTCGTTAATATTGATAGATATTTCCCCGTCACTAAATCGCTGTACTTTAGCTGCTCCTAAGTCTACTCCCAAGTATTCTGCAATTTCCTCTGCCAGACCCGGATTGGCATTCCCGGTAAAAATTTTAAACTTTTGTTGCACCCCTGACATCCTCCATCCTTGATTTGAATCTTATTTTGTCCTTTTCCTTTTTTCCCAATCAGCAATGACCTTTTGCCGTCCCCTTGCTACAGCCAAACTCCCTTCGGGTACATCTGCAATCACAGTTGAACCCGCAGCTACATAAGCGTTAGTGCCAATTTTAACAGGCGCCACCAAGTTGCTGTTGCTACCAATAAAGGAACCGTCTTCAATCACAGTCTGATGCTTGTTCTTGCCGTCATAGTTGCATGTAATTGTACCTGCACCCACATTAACGGACTTGCCCAATATGGCATCGCCAATATAAGTATGATGAGGAACTTTACTGCCTTCTCCAATCAGAGATTTTTTGATCTCCACAAAATCTCCTACTTTAACATTATCCCTCAACACAGTGCCCGGACGCAAATAACTGAAAGGCCCGATGTTACAGTTATTCCCTATCTCAGCCTTTTCCACCACCGCCTGTCTAATGGTTACCCCACTGCCAACAGTAGTGTCAGTAATATCTACGTTTGGTCCTACCATACAATCTTTGCCGATTTGGGTCTTACCTCTAAGAATAGTAAAGGGATAGATTACCGTGTCTTGACCGACTTCTACCTGTGCATCGATATAAGTAGTGTTCGGATCGACGATGGTAACACCCGCCAACATCAACTTTTTGTTGACCCGGTCTCTAAATACAGCCTCTGCTTCAGCTAATTGAATCCGGTTATTAATCCCCATAATCTCCCGGTTATCCTCAACAGGAACGGCAATAACCGGCATCCCTTGGCCCCGAATAGCGTGAATCACATCGGTTAAGTAATATTCACCTTGCACATTGTCAGGTTTCAATTCAGTTAAACATTTTGCCAGTAGCTTTTTATCAAAACAGTATGTGCCACTGTTGATTTCCTTAATCGCTAATTCCTTGGGAGAAGCATCCCCATGTTCTACAATTTTTACTACATGTTCTTCACTGTCCCGAATGATACGGCCGTAACCGTCAGGTTTATCTACATAAGCCGTCAGCACCGCGGCTTTGGCGTTAGATTTAGCGTAGTGCTCCAAAAATTGTTGAATGGTTTCGCCTCGCAGGAGAGGTACATCTCCTGACAATACCACTACCCGTTCCACATCCGGTTCCAGAGAACCCATGGCTTGCATGACGGCATGACCCGTACCTAATTGCTCTTTTTGCCAAGCATAGGTAAGCTCCTCCCCAAGGGTATTCTTGACTTCTTCCCCGCCATGGCCGATTACCAAAACAAGCTGGTGGACTCCTGCTGTCCGGGCCTCATCTAATACATGCTGGACTAATGGTTTACCGGCAACGGAATGAAGTACTTTAGGCTTTTCAGAATACATCCGGGTACCTTTACCCGCTGCCAAAATGACAGCTGCCGTTTTTGCCATTAAGTAACCCCTTCCTTTCATTTAGAACCCACTTATAGCTTACACCTTAAATATTTTTTTGACAACTCCGGAGCAAAACAAAAAGGAGCTTGCGCTCCTTTTTAGCTAAATTGCTTCTTTATAGGCCATATAAGCTCTCAATACTGCATCTTGAATAACGCTTCTGGCAGCCTGAGAAATTGGATGGGCAATATCCCTGAATTCCCCGTCCGGAGTTCGCCTACTGGGCATAGCTACAAACAGGCCATTTTGCCCCTCCACTACTTTCACATCATGAACCACGAAAGCATCATCAAAAGTTACAGATACAATCGCTTTCATCTTACCTTCCTGATTGATTTTTCTGACTTGAACATCGGTAATATTCATCTGTTCACCACCCTTCTGTCACAAGGAAAACCCTGAGTTGTGCATTAATTCTACCCTTACCATGAAATTCCTGCTAGTCATTAGATAATTTTAACAATTTTTTCTTATTCTATACATAAAATCCCGTGAATGGCTGTTAACATTCACGGGATTAAAAAATTACCTCTATTTTACCTGTTTTTTAGGAGCAGGGTTGATAACAACCTGTGCAAGAGCTTCATCTACCTTTTCCAATGTAAGTAAGGCATGATAATCAGTAATCATTTTTTCCTCGGGCTGGGCTGTGGTCACCAAGAAACCGGTTCCTACTACTTCGGCGCCAAACTCTTTCACTAGCTTGACCACCCCTTGGGCGGTACTGCCCGCTTTCATAAAGTCATCAATAAACAAGACCCGGGCACCTTCTTTAAGGGCGCGCCTTGACAAAGACATGGTACGGATGGTACGGGAACTGGTGATATAATTTAAGCTGACGCTGGAGCCTTCCGTTACTTTATTATCATTTCTGATAATCACCGTGGTCAAATTCAGAGCCCTCGCGGTAGCGATAGCCAGGGGTATTCCCTTAGTAGCTATTGTCACCACATAATCAGCCTGGGTTTCGCTAAACATATTGGCAAAGATTTGCCCCACCTGCTCAGTAATCACCGGATCACCAATGATATCCGACATGTAAATGAAGCCCCCCGGCAAAATCCGGTGGGAATCCGCCAACTGTCCTGCCAAGTCTTTGAGCAGCCGGTCTATAGCCTCCTCAGATAAGCAAGGTACATACTTTACACCTCCGCTGGCTCCCGGCACGGTTACTAAATCCCCCAGGCCTTTACTCCGCCAGGATTCCCTGATCAAGGAAAGATCCTCACTGACCGTAGATTTTGCTACTCCCAGCAATTCCACAAAAAAGCTTAAGGAGAATAACCTGCTTGGATAATCGTTTAGGTATTTTGCCAGGACTGCAATCCTTTCACTTCTTCTCAAAATATCACCTCCATCGCCATCAAATTGCGAATGTTTTTCTTTAAAACCTTTATATCATTCATGTTTATGCCGGAATGATTGCAAAAAAAGTGCCCTTTGTTAAATAGGGCTTGTCCCAACCAGAATCTGCCGAACAAATTCCAAGTCACTGGGCTTATCAACATCAATACCTATTTCCGGATAATTAGATATGATACCATAACCTTCAATCCCTAACAACCGGGAGAACTTAAGCTCCACTTCCCGCAATGATAACCGGTGTAATAAATATTTCATGATAAACATGGGGCCGATTAAACGGCATAAAGCCAGGGGGCTCTTTCTAAGGCTCACCAATGTTTCTGCTTTAGCCGCACATGGCTCAATGATTGAAACCCTTACCAAAAACAA
>JAAYOX010000063.1 GCA_012520135.1 Clostridia bacterium | reverse complement strand
TTGGACCAATCAGTGCCCAACTGCGTAAGGCATATAAAAAATTAATTGCCGACCGTTGCAATGTTGGTGAATAATTATGTAAGTGCTTGCATTGACGATAAATTGGCTTTTGTGATAACATTAATCAGTAAACATAATTCGAAAAGACTAAATTTCATTTAAGAAAAGGGGCTTTGGAAAGAAAATTTTTCAGCTTTATTAGCAATGATAATGAATAAAAGAGGAGGGTTTACATGTTTCATAAAAAGAGAATTTTTATTATTGCTTTGATAGTTATGATGTTGGTATCCTTGGTGGGCTGTGGCGGCGGTCAACAGACCGGTGGAGCTCAGAATGAGCAAGGCGGCGGACAGCAGGGAGGGACAACCTTTATCAATATTGCTACCGGAGGTACCTCGGGTACTTATTACCCACTGGGCGGTGCAATGGCTGATATTTTCAATCGGAATATTGATGGGGTTAATGCCAGTGCTCAAAGCACGGGAGCCTCTGTAGCTAATATTAATCTTATCAGAGATAATTCTGCTCAAATCGCTCTGGTTCAAAATGATATCGCTTATTATGCCGTTAATGGCACTGAAATGTTTGAAGGTAATCAATATGAAGGCTTAAAAGGCTTGTCAACACTTTATCCGGAAACGGTTCAGATTATTACTTTGGCGTCTGCTAATATCAATTCCGTGGAAGACCTGAAAGGTAAGAAAGTTGCAGTGGGTGCTGCCGGTAGCGGAACAGAAGCTAACGCCCGTCAGATTTTAGCGGCAGCAGGCATTACCTATGAAGATATTTCCGTCCAGTATTTATCCTTCGGGGAAGCTGCCAGCAACCTGAAAGACGGTAATGTTGACGCTGCTTTTGTTACCGCCGGTTTCCCAACAGCTGCTGTTCAGGATATTGCTGCTTCAAGAGGTGTTAAGCTCATTCCCCTGACTGATGAACTAATTGCCGATTTGGTTTCTGATTATCCCTTCTACACTGAAACACCAATTCCGGCTGGAACTTATCCAAATCAAGACGAAGAAGTTAAAGCGGTATCCGTTATGGCCATGTTAGTGACCGGTGATACCCTGGATCAGGAATTAGTTTACAATATGATGGATGCCTTGTACGGTAATTTAGACAGACTGGAAGCGGCCCACTCAGTGGGAGCACAAATCAAAAAGGAAACTGCTACTGAGGGAATGCCTATTGAGCTACATCCAGGGGCCCAGCAATTCTTCGAAGGTAAATAAATCTTGATTAAGAGTATTATCAAGAATAGGGCCGGATACTTGCAAGTGTCCGGCCCAACAGTTTTCCGCTATCTGTTTATAATGGTTATTACCGGTATTTTAATTGTTCTTTTCGCTTTTTGGTCTCCCTATTATCTTGAGTTGGTAGACGAAAGCGGCTCTGTTAGATTAAAGTTACCTCTTGACGAAGGCGAAAAATTCACCCTGAGTTATTCCCATTCAGTTCACCGTACACCGGTTCATGATATTTTCCAAGTGTCAGTTGAAAGTGAAATAATGCTAGTGGCAACCGAATTCAGCTCCCTGGGTGTTGGGACTCCTTTTTTGCCTGGGGAGGGCGAGTTGAAAGAAGTCGATGGTAAGCTTGTCTTGGAGGGGTTAAACCGGGTCTTCACTCAACTGCCAATCAGACCCCATCCTTTAACCGAGCATTGTCTAATTCACCGGCAGGTTAGGTATTTATTAGCTGATTACACAGGGACCGGTTCCCTGGTGACACTGAGAGTAACTAAAAGGGGACTAAATAGACTGTTTTAGTAATTTTGAAAGGAGGAATATAGTCGATGAGCCATGATCACAGTAATGAACACTTACAGGCGGCAGAGATGATGGCCCAGTACGACAAGGAATCTGATTACAGGCACCTGTTTGGTTTTGCAGCCAAGCTTGTAACCGACATAGCAATTACTTTTTCTTTATTTCAATTGTATACGGCGGCTTTTGGAGTATTGGACGCCCATTTGCAACGTTCCGTTCATTTGGCTTTTGGCTTGTGCCTGGTGTTTTTGCTCTACCCCACTCGTAAAAGTTGGCCTCGTAACAAACTTCACTGGGTTGATTTTATTCTGGCTTGTCTTGGAGCGGCAGCTCCTCTTTATATCGTAGTAAACTACCAGGAACTGGTCATGCGGGCAGGTATGGTTACCCCCGTTGATTTAATTGTTGGTATAATTGCGGTGGCTTTGGTGGTGGAAGCAGCCAGGCGGGTGGTAGGCTGGCCTATTGTCATAGTAGCTATGGGTTTTCTGCTTTATGCGTTTCTGGGTCCTTACATTCCCGGTAGTTTTGCCCACCAGGGGGCCTCGTTGAAAAGACTGGTAGGGCATTTATTCTATACAACCGAAGGTATTATGGGTATACCCCTAGGGGTTTCCTCTACATTCATTTTCCTATTCATTCTGTTCGGTGCATACCTGGAAAGGACCGGATTAGGACAATTTTTTATTGATTTGGCCAATGCCATAGCCGGTTGGGCTACCGGAGGGCCGGCTAAAGTAGCTGTTTTATCCAGCGGTCTGATGGGAACCGTATCCGGTAGTTCAGTCGCCAACGTGGCGGGTACCGGTAGTTTTACTATTCCTATGATGAAAAAGCTGGGCTATAAGCCTGAGTTTGCCGGGGCCGTTGAGGCGGCTTCCTCCACCGGCGGACAGCTTATGCCTCCTATTATGGGAGCGGCAGCCTTTTTAATGGCGGAATTTGTGGGCGTTCCTTATATTGAGGTGGCCAAAGCGGCGACCATACCGGCCCTTCTCTATTTTACCGGAATTTGGATTGGCGTTCATTTAGAAGCTAAAAAGAATGGTTTGCGGGGCTTGAACCGGGATGAATTGCCCAAGATCAAGCGGATTTTATTGGACCGGGGTCATCTGGTCATCCCTCTCGTAGCCATAGTAGTTTTGCTGGTCAAACAGTACACTCCCATGCGTGCTGCGCTGGTAGGAATTATATTGGCCATTGGTGCTTCTTTAATCCGTAAGTCCACCCGGATCTCTTGGAAAGGAGTCCTGGAAGGCTTGGAAGCTGGAGCCAGGGCGGCTTTGGGGGTACTGATCGCATGTGCTTGTGCCGGTATTATTGTAGGGGTAGTTACTTTAACCGGTTTGGGCCTGAAACTGGCTACGGTTTTGGTAGATTTGGCCCAGGGGCTGTTACTGCCTACCATGATGCTGGCTATGGTGGCTTCCTTATTGCTGGGTATGGGCATTCCCACTACTGCTAACTATGTAATCACCTCCACTATTGCGGCGCCGACTCTGATGCTGCTTGGAGTGCCTGTTTTGCCTGCCCACATGTTTTGTTTTTACTTTGGCGTTATTGCTGATGTTACACCTCCGGTTGCCTTGGCGGCTTATGCCGGTTCAGGTATTGCTAAAGGAAATCCCATGGTTACCGGGGTTAATGCCTTTAAATTAGCGATCACGGCCTTTATCATTCCCTATATTTTTGTTTTGTCGCCCCAAATGCTGTTGATTGATACAAGCGCCTTTGAAGTAATTCAGATTATGGCTACGGCTTTGATTGGAATGGTTGGCTTGGGATCTGCCATGGCAGGATTTCTGTTTGTCAAGACCTCTCAGATTGAGCGTCTAATGTTATTGGTCGGGGGTCTAATGATGATCCATCCGGAAATCCAGACTGACTTAATAGGGTTGGCGGTTATGGGTTTAGCCGTTGCTTTACAAATTGCCAAGAAACGTAGCAGTGCAGTCAGTCAAGTCTCTCATTAAAGCTTGACATTCCGGGAACCGTGGATTACAATTACTAATGTGGTTTTTTCTATACATTTTTCTCCATGCTACAAGAGCCCCGTTAGCAGGTGAGAATGTGTTAAAGCCACTTGAGATGTAAGGAGGGACGATAGTGACTACTACCTTTATGGCTAAGCCCCACGAGGTAGAAAGAAAATGGTACATCATAGATGCTGCCAATAAACCTTTAGGCCGCGTTTCTACAGAAGTGGCCTCAATCCTTAGGGGAAAACACAAACCGATTTTTACCCCCCATATTGATACCGGGGACTTTGTGATCGTCATTAATGCAGAAAAAGTGGTATTAACCGGTAATAAGCTGCAACAAAAGCAGTGGAGGAGACATTCCGGCTATCCGGGCGGTCTGAAAAGTACCGATTACCAAACACTCCTGGCAAAAAGACCTGAAAAGGTGATTGAGCTGGCTGTCAAAGGGATGCTCCCCAAAAATTCATTGGGACGTGCTATGTACAGGAAGCTGAAAGTATATCGTGGAGATAGCCATCCCCATCAGGCTCAAAAACCGGAACTATGGGAAGTAAGAGGTTAAGGGAAGGGAGGATTAAGTTTGGCACAGGTGCAGTATTACGGTACGGGACGCAGGAAAAATGCAGTAGCCAGGGTTAGGCTAGTTCCCGGTGACGGGAAAATGCTGATTAATAACCGTCCCCTTGATGAATATTTTAATGCTAAGACTTTGGAAATGATCGTGAGACAGCCGTTAGAATTGACGGATACTCTTGGCCGTTTTGATGTGCTGGTTAAGGTCCACGGCGGCGGTACCACCGGACAGGCCGGTGCTGTACGGATGGGTATTGCCCGTGCTTTGTTGGAAGCCGATGGCGATTTACGCCCCGTTCTTAAGAAAGCCGGTTTCCTAACCAGGGATCCCAGAATGAAGGAAAGAAAGAAATACGGCTTGAAAAAAGCCCGGAAAGCACCACAATTCTCCAAGCGTTAATTCTTGTGTGTATTTACAATCGAGTTTGTTCAAACTTACGAAGTTTGTTTGCGAGCTTACAAAACCGTCATTGGTTTATATACCTTTGGCGGTTTTTTGTATTCTTCCTCCCGTAGGATATACCCTGCGTATCACTGTGCTTATTATTCCACGAGCAAACTCTGTCACTCGAAGGGAAGAAACGGCGAGAAGCCTTGCAATAACTACATTTCAACACCAGCAAACTTGGTAACTTCGTGGGAGGTTCGACATTTATTGGGCATGGGTTTAGGTGGCGGCACCATGATTCGTGTCAAAAGGATCATGTTTTGTGCAGCGGGCCGTTTGGTAAGGGAAGATTATGATAGTTTGAAAGCAGGGAAATGTCTATGTAGTAAAGGATGTTCTAAACCCTGCCTGCCCGGCGTATCAATAAAGGTAGCAAGTTTTAACCCCTGAGGAAAAGGCCCTGGCTGCCTGCCAAGAGGCCAGGAGAGCTGCTTCTGAGGGGAAGGTCAGAGGTGAGCAGGGAATGAGTAGAATTGTTTTCAGAGTGCTGCATTTAAAGGCTCTGCTGGCTGCCGGCATCGGTGTTTTGGGTCTGCTGCTGGTGGTGGCAACTTCATTATATTATGTAAACTTGAAAATTGTTTACCAAGTAGGGCTGTCGCAAGCTTTTGACTGGAAGCTGTCCGGAAAAATTATTGCCGTTGATCCCGGCCATGGCGGCTATGATCCGGGGGCCAAGGGAGCAGGCGGCACCCTGGAAAAGGACTTGAATCTGGCAATTGCCTTGAAGCTTAAGGAGGCTTTGGAGGA
>JAAYOX010000005.1 GCA_012520135.1 Clostridia bacterium | reverse complement strand
CCCCTGGGTGTTCCTTCCCGGATGAACATTGGTCAAGTGTTGGAGGCCCATATGGGGTTGGCCGCAAAGGCTTTGGGTATGCATATTGCTACCCCGGTTTTTGACGGTGCCTCGGAAAAGGACATCGAAGATGCATTGCTCAAAGCAGGTCTGCCCGGTAGCGGCAAGACAAAGCTCAGAGACGGCAGAACCGGGGAGTATTTCGATAATGAAGTCACAGTGGGTTACATGTATGTGCTGAAACTGGCCCACTTGGTAGATGATAAGATTCATGCTCGTTCAACGGGACCCTATTCCCTGGTTACCCAACAGCCCTTAGGCGGTAAGGCTCAATTCGGGGGACAGCGGTTCGGTGAGATGGAGGTATGGGCTTTAGAAGCATACGGTGCCGCCTATACCTTGCAGGAAATACTGACGGTCAAATCCGATGATGTGGTCGGTCGGGTCAAGACTTACGAGGCTATTGTCAAAGGTGATAATGTGCCGGAACCGGGAGTGCCGGAATCATTTAAAGTCTTGATTAAAGAACTGCAGAGTCTGGGCTTGGATGTGAAAGTCTTGTCGGAAGGGGATGCGGAGATCGAGATCAGGGAAGACGAAGATGATATCGGCGAAGCAGTTGAAGAACTTGGTCTGGAACTGGGAGAAGGTCCTTCAAGAACACCTGACGATGGAATAGAGGCAGAAGAAGAATCAGAGGAAGATGATTTTGGCGAGTTGGAAATTGAAGAGTTGGAAGAGGCCACTGATGAAATAATTCCTTTTGATGACAGCGATTTTGATAGTTCCGAATTACTTGATGATGGAGACGAACCCTTTTACGATGACGAGGATTAGGCTGAAAGATTTAGTTATGAAGGCCTTATTCTAATTGAAGGGAGAGAGTTCTTGTTGCTGGATGTAAGTAATTTTGACCGCATGCGGATTGGTCTTGCTTCCCCTGAAAAAATAAGAGCTTGGTCGAGTGGTGAAGTTAAAAAACCGGAGACGATTAACTACCGGACCTTGAAGCCGGAAAGGGACGGTCTTTTTTGCGAACGTATTTTTGGCCCTACCCGGGACTGGGAGTGTCATTGCGGCAAGTACAAGAGAGTTAAATATAAGGGCATTATTTGTGATCGTTGTGGAGTGGAAGTCACCCGTTCCAAAGTCCGGCGTGAACGTCTCGGCCATATTGAATTAGCGGCACCGGTTTCACATATTTGGTATTTCAAGGGGATACCGAGCCGTATGGGGCTGATTTTGGATATGTCTCCCCGTTCTTTGGAAAAAGTATTATATTTTGTTTCATATATAGTGATTGATCCCGGCCAGACACCTTTAATGAAAAAGCAATTGTTGACTGAAACCGAGTATCGTGAATACCGGGAACGGTACGGCAATCGCTTTGTAGCCGGTATGGGTGCGGAAGCGATCAAGATGCTGCTTGATGAATTGGATTTGGATGAGTTAAGCCAGGAGCTTAGAAAAGAGCTTCGGGAAACCAGTGGTCAAAGAAAGATCAGGGCCATCCGCCGCTTGGAAGTAGTAGAGGCCTTTAAAACCTCCGGTAATAATCCAAGCTGGATGATATTGGACGTGATCCCGGTCATTCCCCCTGAACTAAGGCCTATGGTGCAGTTGGACGGCGGCCGTTTTGCCACCTCCGATTTGAATGACTTGTACCGGCGAGTTATTAACCGTAATAACCGTCTCAAGCGGCTTTTGGATTTAGGTGCACCGGATATTATTGTCCGTAACGAAAAAAGAATGCTGCAGGAAGCAGTAGATGCTTTAATCGATAACGGCAGGAGAGTCCGTCCGGTGACGGGACCCGGTAACAGGCCTTTGAAATCCTTAAGCGATATGTTAAAAGGCAAGCAGGGCAGATTCCGTCAGAACCTGTTAGGTAAAAGGGTGGACTATTCAGGGCGTTCCGTAATTGTAGTTGGGCCTGATCTAAAAATGGACCAATGCGGATTACCCAAAGAAATGGCTTTAGAGCTGTTCAAACCCTTTGTGATGAAACGATTGGTGGACAAGGGTTTCGCCCATAACATCAAAAGTGCCAAACGAATGGTGGAACGGGTTCGGGAAGAAGTTTGGGATGTACTGGAAGAGGTAATCCGGGAACACCCTGTGTTATTAAACCGTGCCCCGACCCTACACCGTTTGGGTATTCAAGCCTTTGAGCCGGTGTTGGTTGAAGGCCGCGCACTGCAGATTCACCCCTTGGTGTGTACTGCTTATAACGCCGACTTTGACGGGGACCAGATGGCAGTTCATGTACCCTTGTCCGCTGAAGCCCAGGCGGAAGCCCGTCTCTTGATGCTGTCAATCCATAATATCTTAAATCCTAAAGACGGGCGTCCGGTGGTTACTCCCACCCAGGATATGGTTTTAGGTGTATATTATCTGACTGCGTCTCGTCCCGGTGCCAAAGGAGAGGGCAAAGTTTTCCGGGATTATAATGAAGCCTATTTGGCTTATGATTCCGGTGTTATCGATTTGCATGCTCTAATTAAAGTCAGGATGAACGGTGAATTAGTTGAGACTACCGTCGGCCGCTTGATCTTCCATAAAGAAGTGCCCGTACCCAATGAACTGGGTTTCTACAACCAGGAAATCGGCAAGAAGCAGCTAGGGGAAATCGTAGCCAAGTGCTATAAACTAATGGGAGAAGAAACCACGGCCAAAGTCTTGGACGGTATTAAACGGATTGGTTTCCATTATTCAACTAAAGCAGGGATTACCATCGGTATTACCGATATTGTGGTGCCGGAAGCCAAAAAAGAAATTATCAATACTACTGAGGAAGAAGTAGTTCAGATAGAACGGCAATTCCGCCGGGGACTGATTACCGAAGAGGAAAGGTACCAGTCAATCATTCGCCTTTGGAATCAAGCTACCGATGCAGTTACTGATCGTTTACTGGATGCTTTGGATAAATTTAATCCTGTTTTAATGATGGCCCGTTCCGGAGCCCGGGGTAACATCCAGCAGATTCGTCAGTTGGCGGGGATGAGGGGACTGATGGCAGACCCCTCCGGCAAGATTATTGACTTGCCCATTAAAGCTAATTTCCGTGAAGGTCTTACGGTTTTGGAGTACTTCATTTCTACCCACGGAGCTCGAAAAGGTTTGGCTGACACTGCTTTAAGAACTGCCGACTCCGGGTATTTGACCCGCCGCCTGGTGGATGTGGCCCAGGATGTCATCGTCCGGGAAGAGGATTGTGGCACCGACGAAGGAATTGTCATCACAGAGATCCTCGATGACAAAGAAGTTATCGAAGGTCTCAATGAAAGGTTGGTTGGACGGTATGCTGCAGAGGATATCATCCACCCGGAAACCGGCCAGGTGATTGTGCCAGAGAATGGAGCTATTACGGAGCAGTTGGCTGAGGAAGTGGAAAAGGCAGGTGTTACCTCAGTCAAAATCCGGTCGGTGCTTACTTGTAAGACCCGGTATGGGGTCTGTTCCAAGTGTTACGGAAAGAACCTGGCCACCGGTCGTTCAGTGGAGATTGGGGAATCAGTGGGAATTATTGCAGCCCAGTCCATTGGAGAACCGGGCACACAGTTGACCATGAGAACATTCCATACCGGCGGGG
>JAAYOX010000062.1 GCA_012520135.1 Clostridia bacterium | reverse complement strand
GCAGCAGAATCAATAGGTTTTTGAGGAGTTCTATATTCAGTCAATTCCCTGGGCACTGATCGGTTGGGAACTAACCTAATCTGCCAGCCTGCTTCCGTCAAATAGTAACCAAAAACAAACAGAGCCAAAATGCCGACTGCCCAGTAAACACCTTTTCGGCTCATCCACATCACCTCAAAGGTAGTTTCACCAATGGGATGCCAGATTATTCAACGCTTCGACAATCAAAGCTGGCTTACTACCTGAGGCATACCACCTGCATATTCACTCCCTGCCTGATAATATTAAAACGGCTGCAGTTTAACTCTTCTATCAAGCTGTAAAACCGGAAGGGAAATAATACAGGATGCTCATTAAAGGTTTCCACCGGCAGGTAATCCACAGCCAGCACCCGGAGCAGCACTTCCGCCAGCCACCTTTTTAATTCAGAAGTTTGAACCTGTATCCGGTCTCCGGCGATTTGTCTGAGACCATTTCCTTTTGAAGCCAAAAAGCCCCAAGCTGTAATGCTGGCAATCACCGCATCAAAAGCAACCTCTACCCGGCGGCGATCTCCGTATAGAGACTTGATTTTACGGAGCAATTGGATTTTAGGAACTTCCTCCTGAAGCCGGAAGGATACCCCAAGCTCCTTGACCACATCGGCGAAAAAAGGATAAGCCAGCAAAATCATGCCCCAATGAAGGGCTTTCCTCTCTTCCAAATTAAGTCGTGAATAAAGCTCCAACCCTTCTTGCTGCAAACCCCGGTATTCCTCATCAACCCGGTACCAGATCTTAGTGATAATGGTCCGGGCATTTAACCGGGATTTGGTGCCGGCTATATCTGCAGCTAAATATTCCTCCAGTTTCTGATACAGTTCCTGGCGGTTATCTGTAAAGGGGATTTCCTTAACAATAAAATCAAGCTGGTGAAGTAAAATTTTTTGATCAAATCCAACTGCTTTTTTCATTTTTCGACTTCCTTTATCTGCGTTGCTGTATTTTGACAAAAGGTACCACGACTTCTTCCAAGGTCATGCCTCCATGACTCACCACTTGTTTATTCTTGACGGTAAAGGCTTCCCCTGCCTCTGCCAGTAAATAATAGTGGTCCCGGCGGAGACCTTCATTGGACCAGGGAATGGATGGGTATTCTTTGGCCGCATGATCTCTAAACTCCCGGCCGGTATAAATCCGCACCCGTTCACCTGAGGTATTCACCAAAACACCTTCGTGGGGCCTGCCGATACCGGTGCTTTCTGTATTGCCATGGTCGGAAGTAAGGTATACCAGGTAATTACTTTCAACTAGTTTTGTGAGCAAATCCCTCAGGTAATTAGTTCTTAGCCACACTTCCAGTTCAGCATACATTCCCTGGTGCCCCTGAATGGCTCCATGGATCAAAACATCAATATTGCGCAGGATAATGGCCGCTTTTTTGGTATTGGGTTTTTGCAGGGCATTGAGGGCAGTTTCTTCCAAGGCACCCTGGGCCAAATGATTTTCAAAGGTTATGTGTAAGGGATTCACCCCATCCCGGTTCCAGAACTGCTGCCATGCTTTTTCCTCAGGAAGGGCTAAATGCCCACGGGGGATCCTCCCCTCAAAAATAGCCTGGCGGCTGATTTCCGTAATGGTAGGCACCCAGGCGAAGACTCCCTCTTCCGCCAGGATAAAATCCGTTTCCACGTATTGTTTTATCTGCTTCCACTGGACAAAGCTCATCCCATCCAAGACAATTAACGCCTGTTTTCCTTCTCTTTTGTACTGCATATGTGGCAGGATATGATGGACCATGACCGGCTTATTATAAGGAGAAAAACCGGCCAGAGTACCATAACCGGTCAGCATCCAGTCCTTAAAAAGCCGGTTCACTTTCTGCTTTATTTCCTCTACCAACTGCTGTCCCTCTCCCGACTGCAGCTCTATATTTTTCATTTGCCCATATAAAGAGGCTATTTCCACCCAGGTTTTATAATGCCTCTTCTCTAAGGCCAGTAATTGATTGATTTTCCCGGCCAGGTGTTCCAAATCCTCCATGGGCCTGACTGGCTTTTGGCTTACTCCGATTTTGGCCCACAGAGGCAATTGGGAGGCCTGAGTTATCTTCACAGGGATCAATTTGCCTTCGATAAAATAATGCTGGATCCGCCCCTTTAGGTAATGAAAAAGCCGGTGCCTTTGTTCCTGCCCAGGATCTTTTTCCCTGAGGAGACTTGCATCTCCAGTATGGGAATGGATAAATTGCTGCCACTCCTGCTGCAGGTATCCCAGAAAAGCTTCTTTGGAAGAAATCAAAGAAAGCAGTTCTTGTGATATATCAGACTTTACCGCCACTGCTTCAACAATATGTTCCCGCAACACCTTAGTCAATGGATAGGAATGATCAAATACTTGGATCAAAAACCCAATCCATTCCAGTTCAGTCTCAACGGTATCATAGGGCAGTTTATATACTTTTTTTATAATAAAATGACAGGTTTCCTTGTGAGAAAGAATCCCGGGTAGACCCTGTGCTGCTTTAGCCAGTACATCAAGGACATCTGTCTCCAGTTCTCGCAAAACAGCCAAAGACAGGGCCGGAAAAGCAGTTTCCAAAGATAACTCGACAATACCGTGAGCTGCCATCATGTCAAAGGGGAAGGTAAAAGGTCCCTCCCCCACATACCGGTAGAGCCACTTTTCCCCAGGGTCCTCCAATTGGATTTCATAATGCTCCCTGAACTCGGCCCGGTCTCCCACGGTAAAAATACTGATCTCTTTGGCCTTAAGCTGACCTACCAGTTCCTCATCGGAAAAAAGATCTTCCCGGTCATGGACAAAAATCAACCTCCGGTCCAGGGGCAGTTGCTCAAGTAAGAGTTTTTTCCAGCCTTCCAAAGAACCCAACTCCTTACCTGCCTAACCGGTGCAGGGCATTATCATAATACATGAGGAGCTTGTCATCCTCCTGTAACACTTTTTCCGGCAGTCTCTCTCCTACCTGCACGATGGTTTCGTAATCTTTATCTTTCCAGGCGGTTTTAAATCCGGCCCGGATAGCTTCCGTGCGAAACTGTCTTAATTTCTTGCGGTTACCCTCCAGTTGAGACTTGTACTGGGCAAATTCCCTTAAGAGGGATTTTTCCCGGAGTTTTTCCAGATCTGCTTGTTTATGGGGATCAGGTACATACCAGCGATTCATTGCTTTCTCTTTTAGCCGGGAATCGGATTTTTCCAAGTTACGCAAATCCTTATAATTGGTACTCAGATAACTGTGAATCTGACTGGGCACATCACCGGCACCCTCATAGAGCAAAAAGTTTTGAGCCAGTAACTCATCCAATTCCGGCAGCAGCTCATGTTTGGCAATATGTTGGATTTCTTTCATGTATTTAGGATGCAGTTCCTGCCTGGTCTGGGGCTTGGTCATCAATTGCTGCCGCAGCCATTCAATGGCACTGTTTTCATCAGCCACAAACAGCTTCAGTTGGATAAATTCTTTGGCCAACAATCGTTTCTGATCATATTCCGCCACCTGGCTTTCTAAGAAAGCCATCCCGTCCCGCATGGGAAAATGCTGGATCACTTTAGCCTGGAACTCCCCGGAAGACAGGGGTACCACCAGTCCATGCTGGACATGATAGGCCACCATCCGGTCAAACAGCACCCTGGGGGTTCTCTCCACAATGGTCTCCGCCTGTCCTTTTTTGCCCAAAAACACCGGCAATTTGGCCAAGTGTTCCCGGAGAAAGGTCCAGACCGTTTCCTCCGTATTCTGGTGATACTCCATTTCCCGGTGCATTTTGGCGGAGGGCTTGTAAGCGGAAATAATCAAGTCCTGTTTTACGGCAGTAGTAGTGGTTACCGCATTAAAAGTTCCCTGCTTTTTGTCCAAAGCAGCCACATTGGCAATAACAAAACCGGCTCTCTGTATCGCTTCCTGAATGGCATTCCACACACTGGCCTGGGAATTGCTGAATTCCACCGTCATCCAGCGTCCCGGTTTAAGCACCCGGTAGTACTCCTTGAAGCAG
>JAAYOX010000061.1 GCA_012520135.1 Clostridia bacterium | reverse complement strand
TAAGATGCAAGCTGTCAATCACTAAATTGACAGTCTCTCTGGTAAAAAATTAAAATTTATCCCCATTTTAAAACACTAAATCTATTTTAGCGCTTTATTGTATTAGTCGTCAATAACAAATTCATTTATTACAACAAGATATAGCTGAGAATGCCGATGAAACCGCCGGCTCCCAGTGCGGCGATAGGATGCAGTTTATAATAATGAGAGGCTAATAAAGCAGCAACAAAAATACCGGTGGCCAGCATGTCGTCCAGAACCCTTTGGGCCACGGTGACACCGGAATAGGCAATCAGGGCGATGACTACCGGCCGGATTCCTTTTAAAACGGCCTGAACCAGGGGATGCTTGTGGTGTTTCAGGAAATAGGCAACCCCGGCAATTACAATTAAAGCGGAAGGGGTAACCACCCCCAAGGTGGCTACCACCGAGCCCATGGTTCCTCCCGTCTGATAGCCGGCAAAAGTAGCAATATTAATGGCAATCGGGCCCGGGGTCATCTGGGAAACAGCGATCATATCCACCAGTTGTTCCATGGTGACCCAACCGTGATGGTAAACCAGTTCCTGGGTTATCAGGGGGATCATCCCATAGCCGCCCCCAAAAGAAAAAGCACCAATCTTAAAAAAGGTCCAATAGATTTCCCAGTGAAGCATCAGTCTTGTTTTTCCCCTTCCCTTTTCCTAGGATAGTAGGCTATAAACCCTGTCAATCCACCTAGAACAATTAGGATAATCGGATTCAACTTAAACAGCAAAGCCAAAACAAAAGCAGTTAACCCCAGCAAAAGGCCTTTCCAATCCTGGACTGCCTTCTTGCCCATGGAGTAGGAGGCATAGACAAGCAGTGCTACTACCACCGGAGCTGCACCGGCCATAAATGCTTCCACCGCCTCCAGACTGCGAAAAACCAAAAAGAAGCGGGCAATCAGGAGAATGATGACAAAGGAAGGCAGGGCCGCTCCCAAAGCTCCCATAAAGGCCCCGGGAATTCCGGCCACTTTGTAGCCTATCACCAAAGCTGAGTTAATGGCAATGATACCCGGTGCCGATTGGGCTACGGCGATAATATCCAGGAAATCATCTTCTTCTACCCAGCCTTTATTAGTGACCACTTCCCTTTCAATAAGGGGAATCATGACATAGCCGCCTCCGATGGTGAAGCCGCCAATCTTTAAAAAGGTGATAAACAGCTGCCAAATAATCTGTATGCACTCCTCTCCTAGGAACCTTCAGGCCTTTAATCCTAGTTATGTAAATCGGTATTAATCTCGGGTTTCAGAGGAGCCTGTATCCTGCAATTCCGGCTACAGCTCTATTTAGGCTAATAATGGTTGCTTCGCTACGGCGGAGTGCCTACGCCGTTACCGGCAGCAAGCTGCCGACGGCTGTGGCCCAACGCCCGCTTCCGCAATCCATTATTAGCCTCCAAACAACACAAAAGAACAATCCCCTTGTGTTCTACAGCTCTATTCAGGCTAATAATGGTTGCCCCGCTACGACGGAGTGCCTACGCCGCTAGCGGTAGCAAGCTGCCGGCGGCTGTGGCCCAACGCCCACTCCGCAGTCCATTATTAGCCTTCCATAGTAACATCATAATCAGCCCAGCTTAGCAATTGATGGATTATTAACCACTGAAAACAGCTGTAACAATCCGATCCCTGCCTGCATAGTCTTGGCCAATCTGGACTTGAGTAAAACCTGCTTTTGCCAGTAAGTCTTTGACTGCCGGTCCTTGGTCCCAGCCGATTTCAAAAGCAACGATCCCATTAGGGGTCAGGCACAAAGGGGCTTGGCCTATTAAACGCCGGTAATAAGCCAAACCGTCGGGACCGCCGTCTAAAGCTAAAGCCGGCTCCCTTTGAACATCCCGGGGTAGTTCCGGCATTTCGGCAGCGGCAATATAAGGTGGGTTACTGACAATCAAATGGAATTTAACTCCGGAATCGATAAATGGGGTCAGCAAGTCACCAAGAACCCATTCCACCTTGACGCCGTTTGCCGCCCCGTTTTCCCTGGCGACCGCCAAGGCTTCCGGGGAAATATCCACCCCGGTAATTTTCGCTTCCGGCCAGTAATAAGCCAGGCTCACGGCAATGGCCCCGCTGCCGGTTCCCACATCAACTATGCTACCGGACTTGGGGAGGGAATTATCTGCTCTATATGATAACACTTTTTCCACCAGTACTTCTGTATCGGCCCTGGGTATTAATACTGAAGGATTTACTTGAAAGGTCAGGGACATGAATTCCTGTTTTCCAGTCAAATACTGAAGAGGAATGCCTTCCGCCCTTTTCACCAGCAAAGACCGGTAGTCTTCCCAAAGGGAAAGGGACAGCAATCTTTCATCATAGGTCAATAGCTTAACCCGGTCCTCTTCAAGCAGGGCCGCCAGCAGTACTTCGGCTTCCAGGCGGGGATGGGGGATGCCCAGTTTGCCTAAGAAAGAAACCGCCTCGCAAAGGGCCTTGCGGACTATAGGCGGTTTTGGAGAAAAGCCATTATACTTCATTTTTAAGTTTCTCAGCTTGTTCCGTAGTAACCAAGGCTTCTATAATTTCCCCCAATTCCCCTTGCATTACCATATCTAACTTGTGCAACGTAAAGTTGATTCTATGATCGGTCACCCTGTTTTGGGGAAAATTGTAGGTGCGGATCCGTTCGCTGCGATCCCCGGAGCCAACCATCGTTTTTCTGGCTTCCGCCAGTTCTCCCTGCTGTTCGGCGACGGCTTTATCCATCAACCTAGCCCGTAAAATTTTGAGGGCTTTGTCTTTATTCTTGTGCTGGGATTTTTCATCCTGACAGGAAACTACAATACCGGTAGGGATATGGGTAACCCTTACTGCCGATTGAGTAGTATTAACCGACTGACCCCCGGGTCCGCTGGAGCAAAACACGTCGATGCGCAGCTCGTTGGGATCAATGGCTACGTCTACTTCTTCTGCTTCCGGTAAAACGGCTACCGTTGCCGCTGAAGTATGAACCCGGCCCTGGGTCTCGGTTGCCGGTACCCGCTGGACCCGGTGGACTCCACTTTCAAACTTGAGCTGGCTGTAGGCGCCCTGGCCGGACACCTGGAAAATGATTTCCTTAAAGCCCCCGATGTCGGTAGCGTTTTGGCTCAATACATCAACGGACCAGTTTTTCCCTTCCACAAAACGGCTGTACATTCTGAACAAGTCACCGGCAAAAAGAGCCGCTTCTTCTCCTCCGGTACCGGCCCGGATCTCCATAATCACGTTCTTGTCATCGTTTGGATCTTTAGGCAAAAGGAGCACTTTCAACTCTTGCTCCAATTCTCCTTTTCTGGCAGTGGCCTCTTCCAGTTCCATTTCTGCCAGTTCTCTTAACTCTTGATCACTTTCTTCTTCCAGAATCTCTTTTGCACCTTCAATACTTTTGAGGGTATCCTTGTATTCCCGAAAAGCAGAGACAATATCCGTCAAAGCCGCGTGGGCTTTGGCGTGTTTCTGAAACTCCGCCTGATCGGCTATTATCTCTGGATCCGATAACAGCCGGGACAGTTCCTCATATTTATCTTCAAGGGATTGTAGTTTTTCCAACATATTCTACACCTTCTATATCAGATTTCAAGTGGTATTATATCACACAACTTTTGTAATGGGTAGGAGACTTCAACAGCTACTGAAACAAACGCCAAAAGCTGCACTTCCATCACCTCCTGAATACAAAAATAGCAGCTTATCCCAGCCGCTATTTCCAGTCCGTAGCTCAAATTCCTTCCTGAGCAGAAACAAACTACATTCCGTATCTCTTTTTGAAACGCTCGATCCGGCCGCCTTTTTCTACTACACGGCTTCTGGAACCGGTATAGAAAGGATGACAAGCAGAACAGATTTCCACCCGGATATCCTTCTTGGTGGAGATGGTTTCGATTACATTACCGCATGCACAAGTAATGTTAGTCTTTTCTACTTTAGGGTGAATACCTTCCTTCATCGTAATCACCTCACTTTGCTTCTTCCGTTAGGGTAAAATACAACAGAAGTAATTATAACATATACCCATTATTTTGACAACAAACCGCCTTCAAATTTTTCACCGTCTGCCAAAAGGTTTTTTGTTTGATAAGTCGAATAGGTAACAGACAGCCGGGAGAGACGGATCCTGAGCATCAACTTTGAGGAGGTGTGAAGTTGGAAGAACTACTACAAAAGATTCTAACTGAATTACAGCACCTGAGGAAAGACGTTGATACTCTTAGCAACCGTCTTGATCTGGTGGCCACAATGACTGCTAAGCGGTTCAACGAGTTGGAGTCACGTTTTGATCAGTTGGAGTCACGTTTTGATCAGTTGGAGTCACGTTTTGATCAGTTGGAAACACGCTTTGATCAGTTGGAAACACGATTCAATCAGTTTGAAACCGGCACCAATGAACGATTCGAGAGGTTGGAAACACGGCTCGATGGGCTGGAAAAGAAAGTGGATAATCTCACTGAAGAGTTTCATGCATTCCGCCGGGAAAGCGAAAGAGCCCACGGCATCATGGAAGGAAAACTGGACAAGCTCAACGTTAGGGTCTTTGAATTGGAAGGCATTGTAGCCCAAAACGTTACGGAAATCGATGACCTAAAGAAAGAAGTATATGGCTTATAAAGAAAAGCCCGGCCGGGATTACCCCAGTCGGGCTTCTTGATTGGCAACATTAAGCAATCGATGTTCATCAGCGGGCTGAATTAGAGCCCCGAATTATTTAAGGTACAACATCGGATCCACGGCTTTGTTATCAATCCGGACTTCAAAATGCAGGTGAGGGCCGGTGCTTCGTCCGGTACTCCCTACTAGGCCGATAACCTGCCCTGCCGTCACCCTTTGCCCCTTTTTAACCAGGTTTTTAGAGTTATGGGCGTAGACGGTAACCAAGCCATTGTCATGGACTATTTCCACTGCATTGCCGTAAATGCGGCTTTTATACCCGGCAAAGCGCACCGTCCCGGCTTGAGCGGCCTTGATGGGAGTTCCCGCCTTGGCCCCGATGTCCAAACCATGGTGAAATTCCTTGCCTCGCTGACCCCAAGGGGAAGTAATCCGCCCAATAAGCGGCCAGTTAAGCCACGCTTCTCTTAACCGGGAAGCACTGCTGACAGGACGGCCCTGGACTGCCATAGACCAGGGAGACCCGGGAATGGTTATAATCTTGCCCACCTGCAGGGCTTCCGGCTTGGTAATCCTGTTGGCAACCATTAAGGTTTTTATATCAACTTCATACTGCCGGGCAATATGCCATAGAGTGTCTCCCGGTCGCACCTGATAACTTTTATCAGGTTCCACCGGTAGCCTCAGATACTGTCCGGCGTAAATAACATCCCCCGGCGTAAGATAGTTCATCGCCGCCAATACTTCCAAATCTACATTAAGGTTCCGGGCCAATCCCCAGAGAGTATCTCCTTTTTTCACCCGGTACAATTGCCCTTGGGTTTGGGCTTTGGCAGTCAAAGCCTCTTGGGTAAGACGTTCGGTTTCCAATCGCCACATCCAGGAATCCTGGCCGGCGGCTTCGCCGGCTGCCCCCAATAAAAGGGTACCGGCCATAACAACTACTGTCACTACTCGTACCAGCCATGATTCTATTTTTGCTAACAACATACTCACCTCATTTGATTAGCTGGAAATTTTTTCTTTCCAGGGCTCAACTAGTATTTTTACCCGGAGGTGAGTAAAATATTCCTTTTTTATCTTTCAGGGAAAAAATGAGGAAGAGCTCTAATCAGATCGGCATTAGTGCGGGTTTTTTTCATGGCATCAATGAGCATTTCCATAACCTCTACGTTACCCATATTGCTGGCCACCCGGCGGAAATTCCACATCAAATCCAATTCTTCCTTGGACAACAGTAGTTCCTCCCGGCGGGTGCCGGACCTTTTTACGTCGATGGCAGGGAAAATACGCCGTTCCGCCAGTTTCCGGTCTAAAATCAACTCCATGTTGCCGGTACCCTTAAACTCCTCAAAAATAACGTCATCCATCCGGCTGCCTGTATCTACTAAAGCTGTAGCCAAAATAGTCAGGCTGCCTCCTTCTTCAATCTTCCTGGCAGCTCCGAAGAACCGTTTAGGCTTATGTAAGGCAGCGGGATCCACCCCTCCCGATAAAGTCCGGCCACTGGGGGGAATCACCAGGTTCTGGGCCCGGGCCAACCTGGTCAGGCTATCCATCAGCACTACTACGTCCTTTTTATGTTCCACCAGCCGTTTAGCCCTCTCCAGTACCATATCCGCGACTTTAACGTGATTTTCCGGCAATTCGTCAAAGGTAGAAGCAACTACCTCCCCCTTAACGGACCTTTCAATATCAGTTACTTCCTCGGGCCGCTCATCAATGAGCAAGACGATTAATTCCACATCGGGATAATTGGCGGTTATACTGTTGGCTACAGTAATCAATAAGGTAGTTTTACCGGCTTTAGGCGGCGCCACAATCAAGCCCCGCTGTCCTTTTCCGATGGGATCGATTAAATCAATGATACGGGAAGAATAGTCACCGGTTGGCTGTGATGTTTCCAGTGTCAACCTTTCCTGAGGGTAGATAGGGGTTAGACCGTCAAAATGGAGTCTTTGAGGAGAAAGTTCCGGATTTAAGCCATTAACCGATTGGACTCTCAACAAGGCGAAGTACCGTTCTCCCTCTTTGGGCGGCCTCACCAGGCCTGCCACCAGGTCCCCGGTTCTTAAGTCAAACCGCCTTATCTGGGAAGGAGAAACATAAATGTCGTCGTTACTGGGCAAATAGGCAAAGGGTCTTAAAAACCCGTAGCCGTCAGGAAGAATCTCCAACACCCCGTTAGCCAGTAAGTGCCCGTCCTTCTCCGTCTTCTTCTTCAAAATCTCAAAAATCAGTTCCTGTTTCCTCAG
>JAAYOX010000060.1 GCA_012520135.1 Clostridia bacterium | reverse complement strand
TTACGCCGTTAACCATTAAGCATCTTACTTTGAACAACCGTATCGTGTTGCCACCAATGGCTTTGGATATCGCTACCGAAAAAGGGCAGGTAACCCATGGTTTAATTGAACATTACTGCCGGCGTACCAAAGGGTTGGGGCTGATCATTGTGGAACATGCATATGTCAGCCCCGAAGGCAAAGCTCATCCTAATCAATTAGGTATTTATGATGATAATTTAATCCCGGGATTAAGTCGATTGGCAGCGGCTATTCATCAAAAGGGGATCCCTGTAGGCATTCAAATCAGTCATGCCGGGGCACGTGCTATCCAGTCGTCATGTGCACCTTCTAATATTCAATCGCGGTACCTGAAGCGCTATGGTGAATCCCGGAATGGTCGTAGTAAAATGGCGTGTGCCAAGCGAATAAAACAGGAAGATATCCCTAAAATGATTCATGCTTTTGCCAGGGCAGCCCTGAGAGGAAAAAAAGCCGGATTTGATTTTGTAGAAATCCATGGTGCCCATGGTTATTTGTTAAACCAGTTTTATTCTCCCTTAACAAATATCCGCCATGATGATTATGGAGGTAGTTTGGAAAGGCGGCTAAGGTTTCCTATAGAAGTGGTCAAAGCGGTGAGAGATGCAGTAGGAGAGGAGATGCCCATCTTTTATCGCTTGGGAGCGGATGATCGACTGCCTTATGGAACAACCCTTGATGACAGTATCAAGGCTGCCGCAATGCTGGCTGAGGCCGGTGTAGATTGTCTGGACTTGTCAGGGGGTATCTGCGGTTATCTTAAAGAGGGTGAGGAAGGATTTTTCTCTTATCTTGGCAAAGCTATCAAACCGGTTGTAGATATTCCGGTAATGGTAACAGGAGGAATTAAGACCGCAGAAAAGGCTAACGAAATAGTGGCCCAAAAATTTGCTGATTTGGTTGGGGTGGGGCGAACTATGCTAAAAGATCCTAACTGGGCCTATAAAGAATATGTTAAATTAAAGCAAGGGAATGTTTATTATGAGCGGGCAAAAGAAAATAATCTTTGACTGTGACAATACCATGGGAGTTAAAGGCTGTGACGTGGATGACGGACTGGCTTTATTATACCTGCTGGGAGAAGGAAACAGGGAGATTTGCGGTATTACCACTACTTACGGCAATAGTGATATAGAGACTGTCTATCATAATACTTCAAAGATGCTACAAGAGATTGGTCGACCCGGGATCAATCTTTTTAAAGGCTGCCCCAATCCCGGGGTACTTGAGAGTGAGGCGGCGGATTTTATCGTGGAAACCGTCAATGCTTATCCCGGACAGATCAGTATTCTGGCAACCGGCTCCCTGACCAACTTAAGGGGAGCTTATTTAAAAGATCAAGATATCTTCACTAAAATCCCCCAAATCGTACTGATGGGGGGAATTACCCAAAAGTTAATCATCAATGGCAAAGTGCTGGATGAGCTGAATTTCTCCTGTGATCCGGCAGCGACGGCATTGGTGTTGGAGCAAGGGAACAATATGTCGGTGATTACCGGCAATCATTGTTTAGACGCCTATTTCAGCGGAGAGGAATTTGCCCAAAAGCTGAAAACCTGCTCCAAACCTGTAGCCCGGTATATTTGGGACAAGTGTAATTATTGGTTTGAGGATATGATGGAAACATTCGAGTTGGACGGCTTTCATAATTGGGATGTGGTGGCTGCCGCTTATTTAATAAGGCCGGAACTGTTTGATGACAAGGAAATTATGATTACTCCAAATGTAAGTCTTCTTAAACAGGGGTGGCTGGTTTACCAATCCGGAGACCGGCAGAAATCTACCGTCAATACACCCAAAATCAAGAATATCAACAGTTTTAAAGAGCGTATTTACAATGCTTGGCTTAGTGTGGAAATTTAATTTAGATAATTGGAGGCCCGAACTTCTTTGGGCGATAAGTTAATTTAATAATAGGTGAGAACATGATTGAAGTTAAAGGGAAGTATAATAACGCTAAAATACTTACCAATCAGGTAGAAAATGAGGCCTTGGCCCAGATCAGGGAGCTCTGTGACCAGGCATTTACCCGGGGAAGCCGGATCCGCATTATGCCCGATGTCCATGCGGGAGTTGGATGCACCATCGGTACTACCATGACCGTAACCGATAAAATAGTGCCCAATTTGGTGGGAGTGGATATCGGCTGCGGCATGGAAACAATTAAACTAGGGGATAAGAAGCTGGATTTCGACAAACTGGACCGGTTGATTTATAGTCGTATTCCTGCCGGTTTTGCCATCAGGAAAAAACCCCATCCTTATGCAAAAAAGGTGGATTTTGATAACCTAATCTGTAAAAATCATGTTAATTTGGATCGGGCAAGGCTGAGTATCGGCACTCTGGGGGGAGGCAACCACTTCATCGAAGTGAATCAAGACAGCAATGGTTTCTTATATTTAGTGGTTCATTCCGGCAGCCGTCATTTAGGCAAGCAGGTGGCGGATTATTATCAAAAACTGGCTTATCAGGAACTGAAAGCCGCTTCGGTAGAGATCAGCAAATCACTGGCTTATTTGGAAGGCCCAAGCTATGACAATTACCTTCATGACATGAAAATAGTACAGCAGTATGCTGTCTGCAACCGCCGGGCCATTGTGGATGAGATTGTAAACGGAATGGGTCTTACCATTGTGGAGCAATTTACTACCATTCACAATTATATTGACCTGGACAGTATGGTTTTAAGAAAAGGGGCCATCTCCGCCCGTAAAGGCGAAAAAGTACTTATTCCCCTGAATATGCGGGACGGAAGTTTAATTTGTATGGGCAAAGGTAATCCTGATTGGAACTATTCAGCCCCTCATGGGGCAGGAAGGCTCATGAGCAGGCGGAAAGCCAAAGAAATCCTTAGCTTGGAGGAATTCCGGCAGTCCATGAAAGGTATTTACACCACCACGGTTAATAAGTCTACTTTGGATGAATGTGCCCTGGCTTATAAAGACATGGATGAAATCATCAACAATATCCGCGATACAGTGCAAATCCTGGACCATATCAAACCGGTTTATAACTTTAAATCGAATGAATGAACAGGCGTTCCGGTGCTTTCTGTTTGTTGACAAACTACAATTTTCTAACGGGTGTTAATAGCGGGCTTCAGGGGAGTCCGGCTCCTTCGCTCTTTGGCTCCAATTGAGCCCTTCGATTAACACCTACTAGACCCCATGTCGCTTGTGCGGCGCTAGTAGGAGGATGAAAATGGGCAAAGACAAGGCGTGCTTATTTATTTTCAGGAAAGCATTTTGTCGACGGCCTAAGTGAATCGGATGCTGATCCTAAATTATGTAAACAGGAAGATTGAGAAAGTGATAACTAGAACAATCAGATTTATTAAAAAAATCTCTCTTTTCCTTATTGACAGAGTTGGGGGACGAGTGTTAAGATAGACACAAGAGTTGTATATACAATATAACATATTATCAAGTCTTCTTGTTCCGCGATATTTCGACTAGTATTTGCAGCCCTTGTTCCTTGTTATTTAATAAAAAGGAGGGATGCTGGGAAACATATAGGCATGTTGCGGATGGCTTCCAGGTTATCACAAAGTCCAACGATAGGAGGTATTTTTTCATGTCGAGTCAAATGGAAAAGGCTTATCAAGAACGGTTAAATCGCTATGTTACTGCCTTGAATGTAGGCAAGCCTGATAAAGTGCCTATTCGCCTGCAAATAAGTGAATTCTCGGCTAAATACGCCGGTTTTACCCTCCAAGAAATCTATTATGATGCGGAAAAGAATATTGCTGCGGCTACCAAGCTTATTCAGGATTTTGATATGGATACTTGTCCCGGTGCACCTAACTTGTGGTGGGCACCTCTTCATGATGCTGTAGGAGCAAAATATTTAAAATTTGCCGGTAGAGATTTGGAGGAAAACCGCCAGTTCCAATATGTAGAAGAAGAATATATGAAGCCTGAGGATTATGATGCCTTTATTGCTGATCCTACCAAGTGGATTATGGATTGTTTACTACCTCGGATTCACGAAGAATTTGCCGAGCCGGGTTCCTTCCGGGCTAATATGGCTTTAGTTAAAGGAGCGGCAGCCATGGTAATGGATACCGGTGCAAAAGCACAAGCTGCCCAAATGTGGAGAGAGCAATACGGTTATCCCACCAGTATTGCCGGGATGCATAAAGCTCCTTTTGATACGTTGGGAGACGTACTTCGGGCTTTAAGAGGAATCATGATTGACTTGCGGAAACGCCCTGACAAAGTCTTGGCCGCGTTGGACGTGCTGGTAGATCACAACATTTTCTACGGAATGGCCACTAGCGGTGGCAATACCACATTGCCCAACTTCCTGCCCTTGCATAGAGGTGCTTATCCTTTCCTAAATGAAAAACAGTGGGATACTTTCTACTGGCCTACCTTAAAGAAAGTAATCGAAGGCTTGTGGGAAAAAGGCATCAGAACCATGTTCTATGCAGAAGGTAACTGGACACCTTACTTGGAGAAGATTGCTGAGCTGCCGGATAAGAGTATTGTGTTCCACGTAGACCAAACTGATATTGATAAAGCACATAAGATTTTGGGCGGCCGGTTCTGTATCAGTGGTAACGTACCAAATACCCTGTTATCTTACGGTAAGCCCGAAGAAGTCAGCGATTACTGTAAGCGACTCATTGACAATTATGCAGCTGACGGTGGTTTCATTATGGATGCGGCCGGTGTAATCCAGTACGATGCCAAGGTGGAAAACATTAGGGCCCTGGTTGAAACTACACGGGAATACGGTGTTTATTAATTGGAAAATAAATATTTGCCGAGGAGGTTAGTCAGATGACGGAAATTAACAAAGGGGAAGTCAACAGACTGCCGGGTACAACCGTTCCGTGGAATGAAATAGTGGAAAAAATGGAGCCTATTCAAGGTAACCGGGATATGATTAAAGCCGAATGGGAAAAATTAGATGCTTTTGCCTATATTTATCTTTGGTGGTGGGTACAGCGGTAACCCGGCTCTAACCGGTTTGGCCTGAAATTATATGATGATAGGAGGCGTTTAGATAATGGCATTGACAGATGCATTGGCAATTGCGGTTGCCGAATTGGAAGACGAACAGGTTATGTCTTTAGTTAAAGAACGGCTGGGGGCAGGAACCCCGGCATTGGAGATAGTAGGCAGGCTTCAGGAAGGTATGACGGAAGTGGGTCGTCTTTTTGAAGCAGAAGAGTATTTCCTCAGCGAATTGGTCATGGCCGGGGAAATTATGAAAGATGCCATGGATGAACTGGAGCCCCATCTAAAAGGAGCTAACCAGGAATTCAAAGGTAATATTGTCATCGGTACCGTAAGAGGTGACGTCCACGATTTAGGTAAAAACATTGTAGTGATGCTGCTTAAAGGTGCCGGATACAATGTAATTGATTTAGGCGTAGATGTACCGTCCGACAAGTTTATTGATGCAATTAAAGATAGTAAGGCTCCCCTGGTTGCCATGAGCGTTCTTTTGACCGGCTGCCAGGATGCTATGAAGGATATTATTGCCGACATCCGGAAGGAAGGCCTGGATGTGAAGATTTTAATCGGAGGCAACTATGTAGATGAAATAGTTAAGGAGAACGTTGGTGCTGATTTCTTTGGAACAAGTGCAAGTGATGCAGTTAAATACGCCGATCAAATATTCTAAGCTAATTGCAATTTAGCGTACACTGATTGTAGTAGAGCTCCAACTTAATCCCCCTTATAATAGAGACAGTTCTGTCTCTATTATAAGGGCCTTTTATAAATCTATAGAATATTATATTTATTCAAGATAATGCAAATGTAATTTTATAGATTTGTGATGATGCAGTCCTTTAAGGAGGCTTTGTATGGGTAAGGCTTGGGCAGTGATGTGGGCTGCCTTTCTGGCAAGTGTGGCTGTGGTCATTAATCAATTCAAGGTTCCGCCGGTAATGCATATTCTCCTGGAGGAACTGAGCATTGATTTGGCTTTAGGCGGGTGGTTGATGTCCATTTTTTCGGTGGCCGGTATCATTTTATCTTTACCTGCGGCTTTGACGTTAGATAGGTTTGGGGCCAGATTAAGCGGTATGGTAGCCCTAATCTGCACCGTGCTAGGCTCTCTAATCGGTACTTTTGCCACCAACGCAACCATGCTGTTGGCAGGGCGGGCCGTAGAAGGGATTGGTTTAGGATTAATCGCGGTAGTTGCTCCGGCAGTGATCGCCATGTGGTTTCCGCCGGAAAAAAGAGGTTTGCCCATGGGGATTTGGGCCGCCTGGGTGCCTGTAGGCAGTTTCATTATTCTCAATTTGGCCAGTCCAATTAACGGGTCCTTTGGCTGGCAAGGAGTTTGGTGGTTTGGTTCCGGTTTCGCTCTAATTGCACTGATCTTATATAGTTTAATAGTATCGGAACCTCCTTTAGCCGGTGAAGAGAAGTCAGGTACAGAACGGATATCCGGTGATTTGTACCGGAAAGGGTTGAAAAGCCCCGCCATTTGGTTGCTGGCAGTGGGTTTCGGAGGGTTTGGTTTTGCCAACGCGGCCTTCGTTACCTGGGGTCCGAGTTTCCTGATGGAAAGACATGGATTTGCCGAGGAATTAGCCAATTTTTATGTTAGTTTATCTCCAATGGTAGCTATTGGCGCTACGGTTATTGCCGGATGGGTAATTGATAAATCCGGCAAACCGAAAACCATCCTGCTGGTAAGCAGTATCATGGCCTGTCTGCTGTATGGCTATGCTTTCCTGCTGAATTCAGTTGCTTTGGTGGTGCCGTGGATGATCATGTTAGGTTTGTTTCCCGGTTTCTTCCCTACCAGCAGCTTTACCTTGGCGCCGGAAGCCGTTCCCACGCCCATGTTAGCCGGCTTGGCCATGGCATTGATCAATTTGATGTTTAATTTAGGCTTTATGATGGGGCCTCCCCTGGTAGGGGCTTTAGTCAATCAAGCCCAGGGTAATTGGAGTGCAGGGGCACTACCTGTGGTAGCTGCACTGCTGATTACCATCACAACCAGTGGATTGTTTGCTAAAAAAACCTGAACATGAGAATGAATAGGGGGAAAGTAAGTATGTTAATAATTGGTGAAAAGCTTAATAGTGCTATTCCTTCCGTAAGGGAAGCGATTAAAAACAGGGACGTTGCTTTTGTGCAGGACTTAGCCCGCAGGCAGGTTGAGGGAGGAGCCGGCTATATAGATGTAAATACGGCTCAAGGTAATAACGAAATAG
>JAAYOX010000059.1 GCA_012520135.1 Clostridia bacterium | reverse complement strand
TTACCACCTCACCGGGAATACCTATGGTCTCTTGCACAATTCCGCTTGCCGGGGCATAGACATCCACCAGCATCTTCATGGCTTCAATCACCGCTACCACATCGTCTTCTTTAACGGCGTCACCTGGCTTAACCTTAAATTCCACCAGTTTACCTACCATAGGTGCTGTTACCGCTATTCCTTGTTGGTCGCTCATCCGGGCACCTCCCTTCTACAGAATTTTCAGTATTATCATATTATTATCCACATGGTTATATTATAACTTACCGGTAAGTTAAATTTAGACTTATTCGTTAAATGGAAAAATTTGGGATGTCTTTGGTGGAAATATTCCTTTAAATGGAAAACGGCCAACCCTTTTTCAGGATTGACCGTCTAGCTTCACTTAGTTTTGATTACTGGTTTCAACAAATAATCGGCAAACAACTCAGCTATCTCATGTTTTTTTAATGGTCCCGATTTAGAATACCAATGAAACATCCAGTTTACCGCGCCGAAAATGATCAACTTTACCATTTTAGGGTCCCAGGCCTCCTCAAACACCCCGGCCTGCACTCCCTTCTCCAGGACATCGGTGAAAAACTTTTCATACCTATCTCGTTTGGCATAAATTAGCTGCCGGTGTTCCTCATTCAAAGCATATTCCTGCTGTAACAACACGGTAATTAGGGAAAGCTCATCAATGAGAGTTTCTACATGCTGTTTAATAAGCTCCCGCAGCTTGACATCAGGTGGAAGTTCCTCCGCTACAATAGCTTCGGCCCTCTTTAACAGTAAATTCATGGCCATGTCATTACATTCAAACAACAAGTCCTCTTTGCTGGGAATGTAATAATAGATACTTGCTTTGGTAAACTTCAACTCTTTAGCAATTTCTTCGATGGTGGTATCGTGGTAACCCTTCTCCCTAAAAATATCTGCTGCAGTTTTTAAGATTGCTTGCCTTCTTTGGGCAGCCCGTTCCTCTCTAAACGACAATAGGTTCCCGCCCCCTAACAAATGCTGCTATGGTGAATATTGTTCGTCATAAATACTATCAGAAAATTTCGTACCCGACAAGGGGTGGATCACATCAACCCCTACGAGAAAAGGGAAAATACAAACCTTCTATTACCGCTATTACCGCGAGAAAACAGGTTTAATGGACATACTATCAAAACAGGATTATTAAACTGGAGGGAGTAGATTGTTCCACCCTAAACGCGTTTTCTTTGAACAAGCATCCCTGGAATATCCCCTTGGTCAAGAACTTTATGAAAGATTCAAACAAGCAAAAGTACCCGTGTTCATGATCGGTAGTCATAATCGCGTCACAGGCATCCCCGGAAAAACGCCCCGGGAAGCTTACCTGGAAGCCAAACGGACTTTGGTGGTTGGCATACGCCGCACCTTGGAATTTTCCACCTGTAAACCTTCCGCCCACTATCAACTGCCCTTGAGTACCAGTTGTACCGGCCAATGCCAGTATTGTTACCTGCAGACTACTTTGGGCAAAAAGCCTTATATCCGGGTTTACGTTAATGTGGATGAAATACTGGAACAAGCAGAGAAATATATCAACAAAAGAGCTCCGGAAGTCACATTTTTTGAGGGAGCAGCCACCTCGGACCCGATTCCGGTAGAACCTTATACCGGTTCCTTGGCTAAGACCATCGAGTTTTTCGGGAATCAGCCGTTAGGCCGTTTCCGGTTTGTAACCAAGTTTACCGATGTAGACACGCTGCTTGGAATTGACCATCGAGGGCATACTCATTTCCGGTTCAGTATCAATACGGAACATGTTATTAAATCCTACGAACAAGGCACTCCCGGGTCAGCTGCCCGGCTGAAAGCCGCCCGAAAGGTAGCTGAAGCAGCCTATCCTTTGGGATTCCTGATTGCCCCAATTTTCTATTACGATAATTGGAAGCAGGACTACTCGCACTTAATTAGTTCCCTGGCAGAAGAATTGGAAGAAACAGTCTCCTCAGAGCTTACTTTCGAGCTGATTTCCCACCGTTTCACCGCCTCCGCCAAGAAACGCATTTTGGAAGTGTTTCCCGACACCACTTTGCCCATGGAAGAAGAGGAACGGAAGTACAAGTTCGGCCAATTCGGTTATGGCAAATATGTGTACCCAAAAGAAACCATGGAGGAGATTAAAGAGTTTTTTCACCGGGAAATTAATACTTATTTCCCTTCAGCGGAAATAAAGTATTTAGTTTAAGATTTATACCCCAAAGCTAGCTGCCAGCGGCCACCACCAGGCAGCGGTGAGCCCCATGACCACCGACACTACTAGCGTCAAAATAATGCCCGGCCGGATCAGGTCTTTGCTGTGAATCAAACCCGTATTATAAACCATTACGTTAGGAATGGTCTCTACCACCAGGATGAATCCGAATAAACTGGCTATCCCGGCAGCCAAGGCCATCATGAAGGGATTTGCTCCGTTATACAACGCCAATTGATAGACAATAGGCACCAGGGTAATGGTCACCGTAGCCACATTGCCAATCGCTAGATGATAAATCTGGGCAAATAAGGTAATCATCAATATGGCTAAGACAGGATAAGCCAACACGTCTCCCACTAGTCCCAAACCCAAAAAGGCACCGGCAATGAATTGGGCCGCGCCCTGGTTAGCGGCACTACCTAAAGATAAGGTAGCAGCAATCAAAATTACTGTGTCCCAGGAGATCTGCATAGTCCTTTCCCACCTGCTGCAGCCGATGCCGGGAAGACACATTAAAATGACAGCAATGATAGCGCCAATAGAGCTATGAAGACCATGTAAGCCTTCTGTCATCCAAATGGCAAAAGTAAACAACAGGATGCCCAGACACCTTTTTTCCATCCCTGAGACAGGACCCAGTTCATTTAGTTTTCTTTTGAAAACCTCTTTGCCCCCGGGGAATTCTTTAACTTCCGGCGGAAAACATTTCACCAATACCCACCAAATAACCGGCAGCAAAATAATGCTCAGGGGAAAAGCATAGACCATCCACTCCACGTAAGTAACGGGATCACCAGTCAGTTTATGGATTAATTCAGCAGTTATTACGTTAGCGATAGCTCCGGGAAGCAAGCCCAAGCCGGTAATATTGGCCCCGAAAGCAACGCCCAGCAACAGCATCCCCCGAATATTGGGGGCCGGCCCCTTGATTTCAAATTCCTCGATTATATTCAAGACCACCGGTAATAAAAGAGCCGCCCTCACGGCAGTAGCCGGAATAAAAAAAGTCAGTACCTCCATGATTATTAAAATAGCCGCCAGGATCCCTCCCGGGGTATTTTTTGTGTAGGCTAAAAAGAAATAGGCAATCCGGCTGCCTAAAGGTGTGCTGTTTATTGCTTTGGCCATCATAAAACCGGCAGCAATTAGGAAGGTTGAACCGCTGGCAAAGCCGCTTAATGCCTGCTCCATAGGGGCAGCACCGGTAATCACCAAGGCCGCAATAGCAATAAAAGCCGATAAAGCCAATGGCACCGGCTCCAATACCCACAAGATAATGGCCAGGATCATCACCGCCAACGTACTTCTAATCTGCCAATCCAGGGTGTCCGGCGTGAAAATCAGGATCCCGGCGAAAGCCCCCAATCCAATCAATAGATAGATAATTTCCTTACGGTATGCAACCCAGGGCTTTTCCTTAATTTGTTCCTCCGTAATCATGCCACCCCTCCGTTCAAGCTGCCCGGGACAAAATGATGCAGAAAATTCTTCATTTTGCTTTTCCAACTATTTTACCAAAAAAGCAGGAATAATTCACTAATAAACATAGTGTCAACTCAGAGGTAGAATGGATTCCGCATCTATGAGTTGATTTTAGTTGATAATGACTTATGATGGTTGATTCTACTTGTTTTTAATTGGTATAATCATGGTGGAGGTGATGCCGATGGCAAAAGAAAATGGCCTAATCACTGCTCAGGTACTGGCAGAGGAATTGGGCTTGTCTGTGGAGACAGTCTGGCGGTACACCAGAGAGAAAAAGATACCCTATATCGAATTAGGAAGTAAACAATACCGATACAGGCTTGCTGATGTACTTAATGCTTTAGGCTCCTCAACAGTTAAAAAACAACCGGCTGACTATAAGGCTTCAGCAAACAAAAAGTATACTTACCAGGATTACCTGGAAATGCCGGAAGAGCCTGGCTACCGGCTTGAAATTCTGGAGGGAATGCTGGTCAAAGAGCCGTCTCCCAATGTACCGCACCAGCGGGTTTCCCGGCGGCTGGCGCGCATCCTGGAAGATTATTTTTGGGAAGAGGATCCCGAAGGGGAAGTCTTCATCGCTCCTTTAGATGTTACTTTTCATGATGTTACCGTGGTCCAACCGGATTTGTTTTATGTTTCCGGTGCACAAAAAGAAATAGTTAAACACACCCGGATTGACGGTTCCCCTACCCTGGTGGTGGAAATATTGCCTCCTTCCGGCAGCCGGAAAGACCGGCTACAAAAAATGCAAATCTATCAAAAAGAACAAATCGAACATTATTGGCTGGTCAACCCGGAAGAAAAAACCTTGGAATGCTTCCACCTGCGAGAAGGGGTTTATGCCTTGATTGCCGCCGGTATGGACGACGATGTAGTGGAACACCCCATCCTCAACGGTTTGTCTATACCCCTGTCAGGCTTATGGAAATGACGCCGATATGGCTTTTCCCGTCTATTCAACTAAATAGAGGAAGGTTTCCCGGCAAATTGCATCAGCTATTGCGCCGTGATATACTGTAAAAAACTGTTCCGCCTGGAAACATTAAAATTTTGCGGCGAGAAAGCCGAATGAAAGGGGCGGTGATGAAGATGCCAACCGGGACATTCCTAAAAAAAGCTTTGGCACAGCTACTTCAATTCATCATTCTGCCTTACCTTGCGATTAATCTTATATTTGATCTCATTGTTAAAGGTTCGTTTTCCGGTTTAAAATGGGATATATTAGCTGTCATGTGTTCAGTAGGTCTTGCAACCCGGTTCGTATTAAGTAAAACTAAATTCCGATAATTACTGTGTCAAATCCAGGGAGCAACCGAAAATCATTGGGAGGATATATATGAAAACAGATGAGTTTTTTATGAGGAAAATTCGCCTTTTAAGCCGCAGGTAACAGCGGGAATACTACGAGATGAAAGTCTTAAAGTACTGGCAGAATATTTCTCTCACAATGTAAAAGGCTAGTCTGAATTTACAAGAGAAAATCCGGGTGAACCGCACCCGGATTTGTCATCCTTACCCTTGATAATACAATACCGCTTTTTTAGCCAGCCAATAACCAATGGCAGTACCTGCTACTAAATAAAGAACTAAACCAAAAAATCCGCTGCCATACCCAAGTCCAAAAAGAAAAACGATGAGCATCCCTAAACAAACAGCAAACCCCCAAATCAGGACCGGCTCTAAAAAGCGAAACATCAACAGCTTGCCGTTTTTCTCCAAAGGATTTTTAGCGTAAGCTTGCTGCGCCAACCAGTAAAACAAAACAATCACAGCCACCATACTTATTACTTTTAGACCATAATGAGTGTAAATAAGTTGGTGAGTAGTCCAATCGGGAAAAAGATACTCATAACGAGGCCTTACCCAGCGGGTCCAGACAGTGTACTCGCCCAGGCGCTCTATCCCGTCCAGTAGGGCAGCATCCCCGTAATTTAATCCAAGCAGTTGTCTAAGGATGACTGGAATTGCCGACAGCAAATACCAGGGAATCATGGTACAAATAACACCGATAACGCTTGCTATACCAGGATGGCCCATAACCGTCTGGACGAAAAACATGAAACTGTAAAAACATGCTAAGAACAGGAAGTAGAGAGTCGCCCACTGGGGCAACAGCCGGAAAGGTGTAGAAATCCACTCGGTATTGACCCAATAGAACACGGTAAGTAGCAGGAAGATCACCACAAAAGGAACGGCAATAGCCATCACTCCGGTTACCCATTTGGTAAAGATAATCTGCCTGCGGGTGAAGGGCATACTGGCCATCAAATCACCGGCTGCTTCCTGTCTACTATCACGGAATTGGTACAATACTAACCACCCAACAATAATTAAGGCCACTATTAACATACCACCGTTTCCTAACAGTAGCATTTCCCCAAACCACCGGCCCCAATCGGAACCGGTCAGCAAACCTCTTTCATATGCGTCTTTTAGGTGATTGAGATTAGAGATCATATCAATCAACGGAGTTTTTACCAACAAGCCGGTCAAAAACGCCGAAGCCCAAAAGCCGTTTCTCCTTTCATTGTAGAACAAAGCTTTAGACCAATACTTTGCCATTCTTTAATCCCTCCCCTGCAGCATAGATAAACATATCCTCCAGGCTCAAATCCACTTCTTCCAAGAACATTAACCGGCAACCTTTCAGTTTCTCTTCAAATTCCCGGGAATACTCTTTGGTAATGAGATAATGGACCCGACCTAACTTCTCCATCGCCAGCACTTCCGGCCAGTCCTTTAAATCCTGGGGCGGTTCCTCCTGAAAGACCACCTGCAATTTTTTGATATTTCGTTTCATCCCTTCCAGAGAATTAACATATTGTATTTGTCCTTCTTGAATAATGGCTATATTGTCGCAAATCCGTTCCAGGTCACTTAAGTGATGGGAAGAGATAAATATAGTAGTGTCCCGTTCTTCTACTTCCTGGAGCAAGAGGTTAGTAACTTCCCTTTTCACTATGGGATCCAAGCCGGAAGTAGGCTCATCGAGAACCAGCACCTCGGGCTGGATACTCAAGTTCAGTCCTAAAGCCAGTCTCATTTTCATCCCTTTGGAAAGCTGTTTAAGTCTTTTATTCAGGTCCAACTGAAATACCTGATTGAGACTTTGAAATCTTTCTTCAGAAAAAGATGAATAAGACAAACGGTAAAAACGAATAAGTTCTTTTACTTTCATGCCGGGGAAACAGTGATTTTGATCAGCCACATAGCCAATCCTGGCTTTCACAGCGGGATTATCGAAAACCTCTTGCTCCCCAATGCGAACACGGCCTTGGTCAGGCAGGTATATACCGGTTAGGCATTTGATCAGGGTAGTTTTGCCTGCACCGTTTTCCCCAATCAAACCGAAAATGGTACCTTTAGTCACCCCTAAAGTGATGTTCTTTAGTACCTCTCTGTCACCTAAAATTTTTGTGACTTCATTTATTTCAATCATGTATCGATCACCTCTCTCCTAACTCCTGATAAATATCCTCCAGCATGGCAATTATCTCTGCCTGGCCCAACCCCATGTAATGGCTCTCGATAACCACCTTTTTCAGTAAATCCCTTACTTCCTGCAATTTATCCTCATCCTTTTTCGGTTGATAGTTTTGAGTAACAAAGGTTCCCTTGCCCCGAATGGTTTCGATGGCCTTTTCCCGCTCCAATTCTTGGTAAGCTTTACTGACGGTATTAGGATTAATCGTCAATAAAGTAGACATCTCCCGTACCGACGGCAATCGATCCCCCGGCTGCAGGATGCCTTTCATAATGTTCTCTTTGACTTGCTCTACGATCTGTTCATAGATAGGCTTACTGCTACGAGCATCAATATTCAACAAAATATCACCCCCGTCCCCAAACCTAGCAATGGTGTTATGTGTCCCACGTGTGTTAGTTGAACTAGTACACTTAATATACAATGTAATTAGTCCCTTGTCAAGCTCTTGGATACGGATTTTACCATTTCAAATACTCGATTTTGACACTAGGGAGGCACCGGAGAGGTTGGTTCCATAGCCGAGATTTGGTATCTAGCGAATTGCCTAAGACCTCTACAAAGAAATTATGAAGTATAAGCTGAGGAAGAAAAAGCGGTAAACTGATTGCTACCCACATTTCACTTGCAATAACCGTAAAAAATGATCCCCGGGGCTAGCCCTCGAGGATCAACGCGGTTAATAGCCGTATTCACCATATTCCGCCGCTTCTGCTAAAGCCTTGGCATATTTTTCGCTCATGTGCCGTGTAGAATAAAGATATTTCACTTGATTTCCGGTCATTAATTCCCTTATATCCCCATACTCTTCTGACTGCTTGATCAGGTGCAGGGCCCTTTCTACTTGCGGCTCTTTGTAGAAGTAAGGTGAATTCAGAAAATACCTGATCGGTGTGGGAGAGGGATAGGTTTTAGCATTCCACCTAACCATTTCCGCAATCGTTTTCTGCAAATTCTTTTCTTCCACCAACACTGCGATCATGGCGTAATTACCGCTCATGAAACTGGTTGAATAAAAATACTCATCTTTATCCCCGCAGACCGAAGCAATATCCCCGCATGTGTCGTCTCCCTTTAAAGCCCTGAGAATCTCCTCAAGCTCTTCCTCCTCTTTAGCTAATAAACTCTTGCTTGTTAACTGGGCGGCTTTACTCCTAATCCTAATGAAATCCGCCAAGAGCCGAGCCTTACTTTCCTCGTGGGGAAGCTCCTGGGGTGGGGTAGCTTCAGGGTTTTGGATAGCCTCTGTTTCAGGAATTTGGAGAAGATCAAGGAAATCAGGCTGTTGCTCATCATCCGGGGGCGCTTCATCCTTTCTCGCTTCTCTAACCTCAGCTTCAAACTCTGAAATGCTTACCACCTTGGCAAAACCGTCTTTTTTCGGTCCAAACAGCATCCCCCTACCTCCTTATTAAGCAGGCAACAAACCCCTGGCTTTCAGATCGTCTGCCATATAACCTAAGCCCAGTCTTTCCAGGGTAGCCCTTTTTGGGATCCCTGTCTTTACGTCCCAGCCCATCTCTTCATAGAACATGGTCTTAGCCAATTCTACATCATCCCGATCCATTTTGTACGTTCCTTCTTCGAAGGGCTTCATGGCAGGATCTGTCTCAAAGACC
>JAAYOX010000058.1 GCA_012520135.1 Clostridia bacterium | reverse complement strand
CGATTTCCAGGGTCTGCTTTTCCGAAACGGACATATCATAGACCTTTTTATCCGGATCCACTTGAAAACCGTACCGGTCGCAGATCTGTTTTACCTGGGTGCGTACGTTTTTCAGATCAATAAGCCTGTGTTCATTCAAGCCCAGCACAATATTTTCGGCGGCGGTCAATACGTCCACCAGCTTAAAATGCTGGTGAACCATGCCGATGCCCAACTCATAGGCATCTCTGGGACAACTGATAACTTCAGGATTGCCGTTAACGCAAATACGTCCCCCTTCCGGCAAATAAATACCGGAGAGCATGTTCATGAGGGTGGTTTTTCCGCTGCCGTTTTCACCCAGGAGAGCTAAAATCTCGCCCGGATAAATATCTAGGCATACCTTGTTATTGGCAACCACCTCACCGAAGGTTTTGGTGATGTTTACCATCTCAACAGTTTTATTGACTGTTTTTTTGGTTTCCACAGGTAACTATCCTTTCTATTCGATTTAGTATATTAGTACGGCCCATGTGCGTACAATTAAGACAATCGATTAAAGCCCTCGACCGTGAGAAAGGAAAGCCGGTCGTGGCAAGGATTTATTCTAAATTATATATGCTAGAGGGGAGAGAAACAGACTGCCTGTTTCTCTCCCCTCTAGAGTCGAAACTAGTTCAGCTCTTTGATGCCGTCGATACGCAGGCCGAAATAAGGCGCACTGCGGAGGGTAGATTCGTAGAAAATACCATCTTCAATAGCTTCACCGACATCGCCCACCCAATCTCCGTCGGTATCAATAGCCAGGTAAGAAGTAACGGTTTCACCGCCTACCGTGAAGTTAGCGGTATCAAAGACGTGTAAGGAACCGTCCTTCAGAGCGGCTTCAACCTCGGCTACCTTTTCAGCAGTTCCGGGAGCGCAACTGTCGCCCTAGGGGGAGATCATAACTGCGCCAATCTCATAACCGCCGGAAAAGTCGGAAGGCATAGCTTCGCCGGTGATCATCCGGTTGATGGTAGGTGTATACAAGGCGACCCAATTATTCTGTGCAGAGGTCAAAGCAACTTTAGGTGCTACGGAGCGCATATCGATATTGTAACCTACACAGTAGACGGTTTTACCGCTATCCAAAGCGGCCTGCACAGCAGAGGGAGCACCGGTGGAGTCAGCATGCTGACCGATGATGACCGCACCCTTACTCATCAGGGCATTGGCAGCCTCACCTTCAGCCACCGGATCATACCAGGAGTTGGTGTACTGAACATCCATATGTGCTTCCGGTACAATACTGCGGATGCCCAGGAAGAAAGCTGTATAGCCGGAAACCACTTCCGCATAGGGGTAAGCACCCACATAGCCCACATACGGATCTGTTACAGCACCTGAGTCCATCAGCTCTTTAAGCTTCATGCCGGCAACAACACCGGATACATAGCGGCTCTGGAAAGTATATGGAAATAGGTTGGCCACATTGTCTACAGGCTCAAAAGCAGCCGTATCGCCGGTGGAAGCCACAAACATGACGTCAGGATACTCAGCGGCTGCCGCCATCATATGAGACTGATGACCGTAGCTGTTGGAGATAATGATGTGGCAACCCTGTTCAGCCAGGTCAACCGCTGTGTCGTAAGCAGTTTCATCTTCAGGAATATTATACTTAAAGATTACCTGATCTTCTGACAGGTTCAAGTTCTTGATGGCACCCTTAATACCTTCAATATGTGCCATATCGTAACCGGAGTTCTCATCATGGATGAGGATAACACCGATTTTCAACTGGTCGGCAGGAATGGGATCGCGGTCACTGCGTTCAGGAAGTTTCCATTCCGTTGATGCCGGTGTTTCAGCAGGTGTTTCAGCGGGTGCTTCAGGAGCAGCAGGCTCGCTTTGGGGTTGCTGTCCTCCACCGCATCCAGCCAAAATAGTGCTCGTTAAAAAAAGAACTAACACAATTATTGATACTCTCTTAAATAGCAATTTAATGTCTCCTCCCTTCTTTGTTTAAAGCACAATAACGTCTCAACTAGATGTTCTTTAAGACCACCCCCCTTAAGGGAATCAAACACGCGACTATTGTTGAGAAACTGATTTCGGTGGAGTCAATTGCCATCAATGCCATAGTAATAGACTGCGTCGCGATAGTGTACAATTTTAAATACATAATTCTACAAAAAATAAATATCTCCTGCCAAGAAGATTCAATCAAATAAATTTTCAATGAATTCCGCATCGCTCGCGCAAAAAAAAAGGGGCCCACAGCCCCACAAATTTTGAATGCCTGTTTGGCCAATCAAAGATTGATGACTTCTGTTTTAGCCAAGGATTCTTCCATGAGGCCCGGTATGTCCAAAGCCTCTTCAGCTTCCCGAACTCTTTCCAGGTTAGGCCTAGTGGCAGGATGTTTAGGCAGAAATAAGGTACAACAATCTTCATAAGGCAAAATAGAAGTCTCATAGGTGCCAATTTGGCAAGCCAACTCAATTATTTCTGCCTTATCCATGGTAATCAAAGGGCGGAGTACCGGCAGTTTGGTTACTTCATTGATTGCCGCCATACTTTCCAGGGTCTGGCTGGCTACCTGACCCAGGTTTTCACCGGTGACCAAAGCTAAAGCCTTTTCCTGCAGGGCCACTGCCTCGGCCAGCCGGAACATCATCCGCCTCATCAAGGTTACATAAAACTCCTCCGGGCATTGTTTCCTAATGGCTTTTTGAATCTCGGTAAAATGATTAACATATAGTCTGAAACTCCGGCCATAGGAAGTCAAAATACGGCACAAATCCACTACTTTGTCTTTAGCCCTTTCACTGGTAAAGGGAAAACTGTGAAAGTGGAGACCAACCGGTTGGACACCTCGCTTCATGGTGAGCCAGCCCGCCACCGGGCTGTCGATACCTCCTGAAATCAAAAGCAGTGCCTTGCCGGTAGAGCCTACAGGCAGGCCTCCTAAACCTTTGATTTGTTCGGAGTAAACAAAAGCCCCTTCCTGGCGTATTTCCACATTGATGACTACTTCCGGCCGGTGGACATCTACTTTCCAATCAGGCAATTGGGACAATACATAACCCCCGACTTCCCGGCTCACTTCCGGACTGGTCATCGGAAATCGTTTGTAGGGCCGGCTTGTCTCCACTTTAAAAGTGGAAGGATTCATCCGGGCCATTTGTTGCCTAGCTTCCTCACGGATAGCCCCTAAATCCAGAGGTACCGATTGAGCGGGACTGACACTGTGAATGCCGAATACTCGGGTAATCCTTTGAATCATTTCATCGGCGTGTTCGGCATCGGATAAGTCTACATAAATCCGTCCATAAGTTTTCTCGATTTTTCTTTGAGGTAATCCTTTCAACGCCGCCTTCATATTGTCCAGGAGACGATTTTCGAATTGGTATCGATTCTTGCCCTTAAGGCTGATTTCACCGTAACGAACGATTAGTACTTTATCCATTATTAGAAGCCTCCCTTAAAATCCCGATACTCAGCTACCACCGCTGCCATAATCTCAACTGCTTGTTCGATTTCCGCCGGGGTATTAAAAGGTGAAAGGCTTAATCGTACTGCACCATAAAGAGCTTCATCTTTTTTACCCATGGCTTTCAGCACATGGCTGGGATCATCACGCCTGGAATGACAGGCGGAACCGGTGGATACATAAAGGCCCCTTTCCTCCAACATATGAAGCAGCACTTCTCCCCTATCCACCCCTTCAAACCAGGTGTTTACCACATATGGAACCCCATCGGTTAAGGAGCCGTTAACATGGCAGCCGGTGATCCGTCCCAGCCCTTCCCGCAATAATGTACCTAATTCTTGTAGCAGCGTCACATCTTCGAACCGCTGGGAAGCAGCCTTGGCCGCTTCACCGAAACCAACGATACCGGGAACATTCTCCGTTCCGGCTCTAAGCTTCCCTTCTTGTTCACCACCCACCAGTAAAGGAGCAATCACAACTCCTTTGCGGATGTATAAAGCGCCGACCCCTTTTGGCCCGTGAATTTTATGAGCGCTGACCGTCAATAAGTCCACATTCCACTGCTGGGGTTTAACGGGGATTTTGCCGAAGGCCTGTACTGCGTCCACATGGAACAGGGCTTGAGGCGCCAGCTTTCTTACCAAAGAACCGATTTCATTAACAGGCTGAATGGTACCTACCTCGTTATTCACCTGCATCACACTGACCAAAATAGTATCATTGGAAAGGGCAGCCTGCAAGTCCCCTGTGGATACCAGCCCTTCCTCATTCACCGGCAGGTATGTAACTCTAAACCCCTCTTGCTCCAAGTATTGAAAAGAAGCCAGTACGGAAGCATGTTCAATTTGAGTAGTAATCAAGTGCTTACCCCGCGACTTCCTCTGGCGGGCCGCACCGGTGATGGCCCAGTTATTGGCTTCGGTACCTCCGGAAGTAAAGAAGATTTCCCCTGCAGGTACTCCCAATAGAGAGGCAATATTATTCCTGGCTGCCTGGAGGAGCCTCTCCGCAGCCACTCCTATACCATGAAGGGAGGAGGGATTACCGTATTCTGTTTCCATGGCCTGAACCATAGCTTTTATTACCTCCGGCAAAACCCGGGTTGTAGCACTGTTGTCCAAATAAATATTTTGCATAAACTTACCTCTCTTCAGTTTAACTGCTTTTATTCTACCCAAAAAGAATAGCTTGTCAAATAAAAAGTCCTTGCATAAAAATACATATGGTAGTATATTTATGATATTATCAACATGAGGTGACTGTCGTGAAACT
>JAAYOX010000057.1 GCA_012520135.1 Clostridia bacterium | reverse complement strand
TTCTGAAAGGGTGTCTTCCTTCTTTTTGTGCAAAAAAATTTGCAGGTTTTGTCGTTTAAAAAGCTAATAATGGCAAGGGCTTAAGCTACTTTATTAGGGGTTACTTGCCGACTATAGGTTAATAAATGCCGGTTGGTATTCCAACGCTTTCGGAAATAATGTTCGCAACATAACTGCGTGTCCCGGTCGGTATAGTTGCCCCAATGCTCAGGTAGATACTCAGGGTTTGGGATTGGAATTGGATAGTGCTTTCCTTCATTTAGAACACTTGCCGGCGAAGCTGAAAATAGCGGTGGCAGGCTGCTCCAATAGTTGTACCCATCCTCTAGTCAACGATATTGGCATTATAGGTATTGCTCGTGTAGCTTTGATACAGGAAAACTGCAGGCATTGTTTAAAATGTATCAAGAGCTGTAGCGAGGGTGCTATTCAACAGGATTCCCACGGAGATATTATGATCGATATGGAAAAATGCATAGATTGCGGTGACTGTATTTCAGCGTGTAATCATGCTGCCATTGTTTGTGAAGACAGGAACTACCGTATGTACATAGGTGGTAAAATGGGAAGGCATCCACGATTTGGCAACGTTTTCGGTGATTTTGCCACTCAGTCGGAGCTTATTGAGCAGGTAGAAAAGATTATCGGAGTGTTTGCTAACTATGCCCAAAAAGGGGAAAGGTTAGGAAGTTTAATTGAACGGATCAGCATAGAGAAATTTGAGCAATTGGTTGGCGAGTGGCAGCCGGCAGATCAGCTTGATTGTGCGTTATTGGATTTTCAGTTTACGGACTTATCCCTAAATGAGATGTCTTTATAAAAATAAGAATATTATTAAAAACATAAAAGAGCCTGCCAGGCCAGTAAAATTATAAACTGGCAGGCTTTCTGGCTTAGATTCGCCATCTATCCTTATCAATAACGGAATTTCATTTCTTTTTTTTAATTTTTTTTAAAGTAAGCAGGAATTTTTCAATACATGCCGAATTAATCCAATAAACACGACGTTTTTGGAGGGGAAAATTCCTGTATATTTTAAATGGGAGGCTGAATGGTGAAACTGGAAACATTCTTATTTTCCCAACAGGCGGATATTTTAGACAGGTGGTTTAATCTGGTACTTGCTGATTATCCTAGTGAAACGGCGAATTTTTTCGGCAGTGAAAAAGATCCTTTTGCCAATCCTGTTGGATTTGAGCTACGGAAGGGACTCAGGGGATTGTTGGAAGAACTTTTGCAACCCAAAGCAAGTGAAAAAACAACCAACATCCTGGAACAAATATTGAAAATCAGAGCTGTGCAAGATTTTTCCCCCTCTAGAGCTGCCGGCTTTCCGTTGTATTTGAAGCAAGTCATCAGAGAAATGCTGGCGGAGAAAACACAAGGAGAATTACCTTGGCAAGAGTTAACGGTTTTTGAGAGTAAAATTGATGCCCTTACCTTATTAGCTTTTGATGTTTATACAAGTAAGCGCGAACAGTTATATCTGATACGGATTAAGGAACTAAAAGAGAGTATTCCCAGGGTTTATCGAGATGCAGCGGTGAGGCACTGTAGTAGGATTTAATAAGTGAAAAGGAGTTCTTTCGTTAAAAGGGAAGTGAGGGATGATTATGGCATCGGTTCCTAAACCGGAAGATTTGCAAAAAAAACTGAGCCACAAGGTGCCCGATACTCCATGGCTGGACACTCCCGTGACTTTCAAACCAGGCTTTTGGAGTTATCCAAGTAAACCAAAGAGTATGGAGACTTTAGGTTTGCCATACCCCAGGGAGTGGTCACCGTCTGATGAAGATTGGAAGCTGCCTGACAATTGGCAGGAAATCATTTTGGAAGGCTTGAGAGAAAGAATTGATCGGTTTCGTTCCCTAAAGATTTTCATGGACATCTGTGTCCGGTGCGGCGCGTGTGCTGACAAATGCCATTATTACATTGGCTCAGGGGATCCTAAAAACATGCCTGTTTTAAGGGCGGAACTGCTCCGTTCTGTTTACCGGAAGGACTTTACTACAGCAGGAAAGCTACTGGGTAGATTAGTGGGAGCCAGGGAGTTAACGGTAGATGTAGTAAAAGAATGGTTTTACTACTTCTACCAATGTACTGAATGTAGGCGCTGTTCATTATATTGTCCTTATGGAATTGATACTGCAGAGATTACCATGATCGGACGTGAATTGCTTAATCTGGTCGGTCTGAATATTGATTGGATTGTGAGTTCCGTAGCTAATTGCTACCGGACAGGTAACCATTTAGGCATTCAACCCCATGGTTTAATGGATATGTTTGAGTTCTATTTAGATGATATTGAAGATTTGAGCGGAATTAGGCCTGAACCTACTTTTAATAGGAAAGGTGCAGAAGTTCTTGTTATCGTACCTTCCGGAGATATTTTTGCGGATCCGGGCACTTACAATCTGATGGGAATCCTCATGTTGCTCCATGAGATTGGCCTTGATTACACTTGGAGTACATATGCTTCGGAAGGCGGTAACTTTGGTTTATTTACTTCTCATGAAATGATGAAGCGGTTGAATGCCAAAATGTATGCAGAGGCAAAGCGTTTAGGAGTTAAATGGATTCTTGGGGGAGAATGTGGCCATATGTGGCGGGTAATTCACCAGTATATGGATACCATGAACGGCCCCGCTGATTTTCTGGAAGTACCTGTTTCTCCCATTACCGGTACCAGATTTGAAAACGCAGCTTCAACTAAAATGGTGCATATTGCGGAATTTACCGCTGATTTAATCAAACATAATAAAATAAAGCTTGATCCCAGCCGGAATGATCATTTCAAAGTAACATTTCACGACTCTTGTAATCCGGCTCGATCCATGGGACTGTTGGATGAACCCCGGTATATTCTGAAACATGTATGCAATCACTTTCACGAAATGCCTGAAAACACAATTCGGGAGCAAACTTTCTGCTGCGGCAGCGGTTCCGGTCTTAACGCCGATGAGATGATGGAAATCAGAATGCGTGGCGGCCTGCCCCGGGCTAATGCGGTGAAGTACGTTAAAGAGAAATACGATGTCAACCTATTAAGCTGTATTTGTGCAGTAGACAGAGCTGTCCTCCCTGCTTTAATGGATTATTGGGTACCGGGAGTTGAAGTAGCCGGAGTACATGAATTAGTAGGCAACGCCTTGGTTATGACGGGAGAAACGGAAAGGACTACTGATCTTCGAGGTCAACCTTTACCTGCCAAGGAGGGAGACAGTAATGTATAACGGCTCAAGAGTTCTGATGGGATTAGGGGTATTTTTCATCATTGTAACCCTGCCTTTCTGGATGGGTTTTGGCAC
>JAAYOX010000056.1 GCA_012520135.1 Clostridia bacterium | reverse complement strand
GAGGAGCACGCTAACTTTATCATTAATAAAGGTGAAGCCACTGCCCGGGATGTGCTGGCCTTAATTGAAGAAATGCAGCGGTTGGTGATCAAACTATTTGCTGTTGAACTGAAAACAGAGATCCAAGTATTGGGAGAGGATCTTAATCGCCGGGGGTGAGTATCCTGGATAAACTTATTGTTATGGGGGGTAATCGTTTAGTCGGTGAAGTTCGTGTAAGCGGTGCCAAAAATGCTACCCTGCCTATTATGGCCGCTTGCTTGCTAACCCAGGGAGAAGTAACTTTAAAACAAGTCCCTAATATTCGGGATGTGGCCATGATGGAGCGAATATTAGTCCACCTGGGGGCCATTGTCAGCCGGTCAGGTACGACCATGACGGTTAGGGGGGAACAGGTAGAACCTAAAGAAGTGTCGGAAGGTTTAATGCGGCAGTTGAGGGCATCTAACCTGGCTGTAGGGCCTTTATTAAGTCGCTTTCGGAAAATCCGAGTGGCTTATCCCGGTGGCTGTGCCATTGGGTCCCGGCCGATGGACTTACATCTTAAAGGATTACGGGCCATGGGGGCCAAAGTAACGGAAAAATACGGTTACGTGGACCTGGAAGCTCCTAATCTAAAGGGCGCTGAAATTCACCTTGACTTCCCCAGTGTGGGTGCTACCGAAAACCTGATGATGGCAGCTGTATTGGCTGAAGGCTCCACGGTTATCAGAAACGCAGCCAGGGAGCCGGAAATTGTAGATTTGCAGAATTGTCTTAATGCCATGGGTGCCCGCATCAAAGGGGCAGGCCTGGATACCATTAAAATCGAAGGGGTAAGCAAGTTAGGTTCTGCGGAGCACACTATTATCCCGGATCGGATAGAGTGTGGGACCCACATGGTAGCTGCAGCTATTACCGGTGGAGACGTACATATTACCAACGTGATTGCCGAACATGTGGAACCGGTGATAGCCAAACTGAAGGAGATGGGAGCTACAGTCCTCGTGTATAATGACAGCAGCATTCGGGTGAAAGCAGATTCCCGTTTAAAGGCTGCAGACTGCAGAACACTTCCTTATCCTGGTTTCCCGACTGATATGCAGCCCCAAATCATGTCTTTAATGACCGTAGCTGAAGGGACCAGCGTCGTAGCGGAAAGCATCTTTGATAATCGCTTTAAACATGTGGATGAACTGCGCCGGATGGGAGCCAGTATCAAAGTAGAGGGCAGGATAGCCATTGTGAAGGGTCTAACCCGATTAAGCGGGGCCTTTGTGGAGGCCACGGATTTACGGGCAGGGGCAGCCTTAATCCTGGCAGGATTAGTGGCGGAAGATGCCACCATCATTGAGAGCATTGACCATGTTGACAGGGGATATGACAGTTTGGAAAGCAAATACGCAGCTTTGGGAGCCAGGATAATCAGGGTTAATGGCAATGCGTAGATTTGCAGCTGGAAAGGTGGCTGCTTTTTTTAATGGGAACTTGGACAAGGCTGGGTATTCTGTTATAATTACGAAAGAACCACTATAATGCAAATACAGCTTCCTTAAAAGGAGGTGTTGTGGTGGTGGCCAAAAGACGCTTGCGCCGGGTTAAGAGGAAACCCCGGCGACCGGTGTTTCGCATCTTGTTTTTAATTATACTTGGGTCTTTATCCCTTTTTTATTTTATTCAATCGCCTTTTTGGGAAGTAGAGACGGTGATGACCGAAGGAAATGAATTTGTTAGCGAAGAAGAACTAATTCGATTAGCAGATATTCCACCTGCCTTAAATATCTTTAAGGTGGATTTGAACAGGAGTAAGGAGAATATTTTATTGCATCCCCTGGTAAAAAACGTGGAGCTGACCAGAAAGCTTCCCCGGCAGATTCTCATCACTATTGAAGAAAGGACCCCGGTTGCTCTGCTTCCTTCAACTGAAGGATTTTGCCAGGTTGATGAGCAGGGTTATATCCTGAGACATGTGCCGGCGGTGAGCGATGTAGACCTGCCTCTTATCACCGGTTTGGCATTAGAAAAATCCCATCCCGGATACCAAATAACTTCACCACAATTGGAAGAAGCTATTAAGCTCGTGACCCTTTTTACTCCGGCTTTAAAAGAACAAGTGGCCGAAATCGATTTATCTCATGATGACACAATTTATTTGCATACTGTTGAAGGTATTCAAGTGAATTTCGGCAATGCGGAACGGGTTGAGGAAAAGGCGGCTTTGATGGGGGAAATCTTAGCTGCGGCAACGGTGAATAAATCAAAATTGGAATATATCGATGTCAGCTTCGGAGGTTCACCGGTAGTGAAATATGCCCAATAGAAAGCGGTGGCTTGCATGTGGATTTTACTTCCGTTTCTCGGTTTGTTAATAGGGATGATTGTAGGGCTGCAATACCCACTTCAGGTGCCGGTAGCCTATGCAAAATATCTCTCCATTGGGGTACTGGCTGCTTTGGACTCGGTTTTTGGTGGGTTAAGGGCTGCCATGGAGGATAAATTCGACCAAACAATCTTCTTGACGGGATTTTTCAGTAATATCCTGATGGCCAGTGTATTGGCCTATATGGGAGATCAATTGGGAGTGGAACTATACCTGGCTGCCGTCTTTGTCTTTGGCGTACGTTTGTTTCAAAACCTGGGTATTATCAGGCGTTATTTAATCAAAAAGTAACCATTAAAAACAAACAAAATTAATTGAAAAAAAAGGGAATTTACCTTTGGTGTTGAATTCTTCTAGTGTCTTGATGAATTGGGGATTCCGTGTACAACCCTCCCGTTTGGTGGGTTGGTGAATCTGACAAGCCCACCGCAGTAGGAACTGTGGCATGTTACATTTTTTGATTTTCAGATAATTACTAACCGATGCATAATAAGGAGGGTACTACATGCTGGAATTTGAAGAGCAGGACCTTAATCAATTTGCTAACATTAAAGTTGTTGGTGTTGGCGGTGGGGGAAATAACGCCGTCAACAGGATGATAGCTGCGGGGCTTCAGGGAGTAGAGTTTATAAGTATTAATACAGATAAACAGGCATTAAAATATAGCAATGCCCAGCACCAGCTTCAGATTGGCACCAAGCTGACCAGAGGGTTAGGGGCAGGGGCTAACCCGGAAATCGGTAAAAAAGCGGCTGAAGAAAGTGCCGATGAGGTTAGCAAGATCCTGCAGGGAGCCGATATGGTTTTTGTGACGGCAGGTATGGGCGGCGGCACCGGTACCGGTGCTACTCCGGTAGTAGCCGAGTTGGCCAGGGAAGCGGGGGCATTAACGGTAGGTGTAGTGACTCGCCCCTTCAGTTTTGAAGGCAAAAAGCGGGCAGACCAGGCAGAAAGAGGCATTGTTGAATTAAAAGAAAAAGTAGATACCCTGATCGTGATACCTAACGACCGGCTCCTGCAGGTAGCCGATAAGCAAACCTCTATTAAAGAGGCTTTTCGTATTGCCGATGATGTTTTAAGACAGGGTGTCCAGGGCATTTCCGACCTGATTGCCATACCCGGTTTGATTAACCTTGATTTCGCCGACGTCAAGACCATTATGTCCCAGACCGGTTCGGCCCTGATGGGTATCGGTAGAGCAACCGGGGAAAAGAGGGCTACAGAAGCCGCCCGCATGGCTATTTCCAGCCCTCTGTTGGAGACATCCATTGACGGTGCCCAAGGGGTCCTGTTAAATATTACCGGCGGAAATGATTTAGGTCTCCATGAAGTTAATGAGGCTGCTCAAATTATCTCTTCCGCCGCAGCCGAAAGTGCCAATATTATTTTTGGCGCGGTGATTGACGAAGATTTGAAAGATGAAATCAGAATCACCGTGATCGCTACCGGTTTTGATCAGAAATCAAAGATGCCTAAGATGCCTCCGGAATTGGAGATGAAGCCATTTTCCAGCGACGACATAGTAATTCCGGCATTTTTGCGTAGAAAGTAATCAATAACCAGGGTTGAATAAGCCCTGGTTTTCTTTTTAATCAACTCCCAAATCCTGACAACTTTTGCCGGGCTTGTATTGTATAATGGGGAAAACCGCTTCCTCGGAGTCTGAGGTTCAGCCGGCGAAGAAAGGTATGGGGATAATGGGAGGTAATCCGGTAATATACCTGGATATGGTTTTGGCAGTAAACCTGGTTATGGACTGGTTAATCCTATGGGCAGTTGCCCTCTGTCTTCGATTACCTTTTTCTTATATGAGGATAACGGCCGGAGCTTTAATCGGGGCTCTGTATGCAGTGGCATTGGTGCTGCCGTCTTTGGGTTTCTTGGCTACTTTCGGGATCAAAATACTGTTTTCCCTGGTCATGATCGGAGTCGCTTTTGCCTGGCGATCATGGCAGCTATACTTACGTATTCTGGGCTGTTTTTATCTAATCTCGTTTATGGCTGGGGGAGCGGTGATGGGAGTGGCCTATTTAGTGAAGGATGCAGGTGCAATAGCTACTTATAACGGGGTAATGGCCTTAATCAATTTTCCGGCAGGCTGGCTTTTGACGGGGATAGGAATTTTGGTGCTCATTAGTGTCATCGGGGCTTCAGCATACCGCAAGCATTTTCAAAAGTTTCAGTATTCAGTGCCCTTGACAGTATGTTTTGAGGAATCAACTGTGGCAGCTAGGGCCTTGGTAGACACGGGCAATCACCTGCGGGATCCTTTCAGTCAAAGCCCGGTAGTCATCATGGAGTACGGGGTATTGAAACCGTTTCTGCCGGCAGAATTGAACTGTGTATTACAAGCGGCGAAAGGGAAGGGCTTGGAAGGGCTAGGCAATGTGCTGAGGGGCACTCCCTGGGAAACCCGGATTCGTATGCTTCCCTTTCATTCCCTGGGTAATAGACAGGGGTTGTTGCCGGGATTGGTAGCCGATCAGGTGTATGTAGAAGTGGATGACACCACGGTGTGCCACCGGAAAGTGGTGATCGGTATTTACCAGGGATTATTATCCCCGGACCGGCAGTACCAAGCCTTATTGCATCCTGAACTACTCCAAACCCATGTGACGACAGGAAAGGGGGTGGCATGATGAAGTGGGTACAGTTAACCCGGTTGAAATGGATGCTCCGGTTAAAAATCATTAGAATACTTAAAGGGTTATCCCTAATCGAAGATATTTACTATGTGGGCTCCAGTGAGGCATTGCCTCCACCCCTGTCCAGCGACGAGGAAGTTTTTTTGATCGGCCGCCTGGAGCATGGAGATTTAACGGTAAAAGGAGAGCTAATCGAACGGAATCTGCGCTTGGTGGTGTATATTGCTCGCAAGTTTGAGAATACCGGTATTGGCATTGAGGATCTAGTGTCCATTGGCACAATAGGATTGATTAAGGCGGTGAACACTTTTGATCCTAAAAAGAAAATTAAACTTGCCACTTATGCCAGCCGCTGTATTGAAAACGAAATCCTCATGTACTTGCGGCGCAATAACAAGACTAAAGCGGAAGTCTCCTTTGATGAACCTTTAAATATTGATTGGGACGGTAATGAGTTGCTTTTGTCCGATGTCTTGGGAACGGAAAATGATATTATTTATAAATCGATTGAGGAAGAGGTAGACCGGAAACTGTTAAGGCAAGCCTTGAAAAAACTGTCGGCCAGGGAGAAAAAAATCATGGAGTTCCGGTTTGGCCTGGTGGACGGGGCCGAGAAAACCCAAAAAGAGGTTGCCGACATTTTAGGCATTTCTCAATCATACATTTCCCGGTTGGAAAAACGAATCATCAAACGCCTCCGCAAGGAGATTATTAAAATGGAGTAAACATCAGACTGTGCGTAAAAAGCCGTTCGGTGTTAATCGAAGGGCTGAATTGGAGCCAAAATCAAAAGAGCGAAGGAGCCTGAGGTAAAATGCCGACGGCATGAGCACCCGCAGGGTGCGATTTCGGAGGCAGCCGAAGGCGACTGAGCTCATCCCCAAACCGGGCTCCTCTGAAGCCCACGATTAACACCGATTGGGAAATTGTAACTTGTCAACAAACTGAGATCACCAAATAATGGTGGTCTTTTTCTATTTTACCCCTACTTTTTTCCGGATTGTATAAAAGAATCCCCCGGTGGTAATAATTAAGAATGATTAAATACACTTCCGGTTTGGAGGGCGGGCGGCCAATGCTAGTTAACAAGGTCGAAATCTGCGGAGTTAATACGTCCAAATTACCTGTACTAGGCAACGAGAAAATGCGGAAGCTCTTTCAAGCCATGCAAGAGGGAGATATGAGTGCCAGGGAACAACTGGCCAGCGGTAACCTTCGCTTGGTGTTAAGTGTAATTCAAAGATTTACTAACCGGGGGGAGTATGTAGACGACTTATTCCAAGTCGGCTGTATTGGCTTGATGAAAGCCATTGACAACTTTGATTTAAGCCAAAATGTCAGGTTTTCCACTTATGCGGTGCCCATGATTATCGGGGAGATTAGACGGTATCTGAGGGACAACAACCCTATCCGGGTCAGTCGTTCCTTGAGGGATATAGCTTATAAGGCGTTGCAAGTAAGAGATTCTTTAGTCAGTAAGTATTCCAGGGAACCGTCTATCGCAGAAATCGCCAAGGAACTGGGTATGCCTCAAGAAGACATTGTGTTTGCGTTGGATGCTATTCAGGAGCCTGTGTCGTTGTTCGAGCCCATTTACCACGATGGCGGAGATCCAATCTTCGTGATGGATCAAATCGGAGACGATAAGAATGTGGACAGCAGTTGGCTGGAAGAAATCGCCGTACAGGAGGCTCTGGCAAAACTCAGTGAACGTGAAAAAATGATTTTGACTTTAAGGTTTTTCGACGGGAAAACACAAATGGAAGTAGCTGAGGAAATCGGCATTTCCCAAGCTCAAGTATCACGTTTGGAGAAAGCGGCCTTAGCCCATATGCGGAAATATGTATAAAATGAGGGGGATTTAACTGTGAGAAAAATAGTGGGGGGAATATTGCTGGTAGGGTTGATTCTGCTGGCAGGGCAGTTGGTTCATAGCCGGGAGAGTGAAGTTGCTTACAATCCTGATAATCTGATCCGTTTGCATGTAATAGCTAATTCAGATTTAGATGAAGACCAGGAGCTTAAGTATGAAGTGCGGGATGTGATCCTGCATGAGCTGCAAAAGGATTTCCAGGAACGCCGGGATCCGGCTGAAGCCGAGAGAATGATTAACAATAGCCTGGATCGAATTCAGCAAGTGGCGGAAAATTATTTACTGGAATTGGGCAAAGATGTGCCGGTCAAAGTAGAATATGGTACTTTTCCTTTTCCGGTCAAAGCTTATGGATCCTTAATACTGCCTGCCGGGGAATACCAGGCAGTCCGTGTGATACTGGGTTCGGGCCAGGGCGCCAATTGGTGGTGTGTATTGTTTCCACCATTATGTTTTGTTGATGTTGCCCAAGGGGTGCCTGACGATGCCAGTATTGAAGAAGTACTTAGAACTGTTAGAGAAGGAGGCAAGGAGCCTTCGCCTTATAAGCCCGAGTTCAGATTCAAAATCCTGGAGTTACTCCAAAATCGATAATCCGCTGTCCGGCGGATTTTCTATTTTTTGGATAATTGAACGGTACGTGCACTATTTTAGGACTTGCTTCATATATATTGACTAGGACCGGGTTTCAAAATGGAGGTGCTTTAGGTGTTGAAGGTTTCAGATTTAAGAATGCGAGATGTGGTTAACATTGTAGACGGGCGAAGATTAGGTATGATTAAAGATATAGATTTGGATTTGGAGGAAGGCCGGGTGAAATCCATTATTTTGCCGGGCACAGGCCGCTTTATGGGTTTTTTAAGCAAAAATGATGATATCGTGATTCCTTGGGAAAGAATTAGGAAATTGGGTGTCGATGTTATCCTGGTTGAGGTTCCCGGCTATACGGAGCCGAAACACGGGCTATAGCGGGAATGAAATAAGCATATTGTAATAAATTGGTTATCTATTTGTTATTTGACAGGGTTGCTGAAAGAAAATTATAATAATAAATATGCAGAAATTTCTATCAAATAATTACTTATGACCTAAAGGGGGTCCATCAATGAAATGTCCATTTTGCCTTCATGTCGAATCCAAAGTTCAGGATACAAGACCAACTGAAGAAGGCACCTCTATTAGGAGAAGGCGAGCGTGCTTGGCTTGTGGCAAACGGTTTACTACTTACGAAAAACTGGAAGGTGTGCCCCTGGTAGTTGTTAAAAAGAATGGACAGCGGGAAGTCTTTGACTCGGACAAGCTGACTAAAGGGATCATCAAATCCTGCGAAAAACGGCCGGTAGAGTTGGCGAAAGTAGAGCAGTTGGTCCAGGATATTGAAAAAGAGCTGTATAATACTATGGACAGGGAAGTATCCACCCGGTTGATTGGCGAACTGGTAATGGAGCGGTTGCAAAAATTGGATGCGGTGGCTTATGTACGCTTTGCTTCAGTATACCGGGAGTTTAAGGACATTGATTCCTTTTTAACGGAATTACAGTCTTTGCTGGACAAAGACGTAGATCGCCGGCAAAAAGCTCATCGATGTTAATCATGAGCTTCTTCTGGAGCCCATGATTAACATCGATACGAAGCTGTAGTTTGTCAATAAACAGAGTCTTTACCGGTTTAAGACGATGGAAATCAATAATTAATTGGCGAGACCGACATTTAGCCGGTCTTTTTGCTTTTATTCTTTAGCATTTCTGTTATATAATGATGAGTAATCTAAGAACTGGAGTGGTCCATTTTGTTCCAATGGCAGAAGATAAATGAAATAACGTTGTTAACTGTGACCGCTTTTTCGGACACGGGATTAGTCAGTCATGGGTTTACGTCCAGAACCGGCGGAGTTAGCCCGGTTCCTTATCAATCATTGAATATGGGATTTACCGTCAATGATGAACATGATAATGTAATCCGGAATAGGCAAAGGGTGGCTGACGGACTGGGTTTTCCTTTGGAAGATTTGGTAGCGGCTAAACAAGTCCATGGAGACAGGGTAGCCGTCATTACCGGGGAGCAGCTGGGCAAAGGCGCCTTGACTTATGACACGGCGCTCAAGGATACGGATGCTTTGATTACAGACCAACCGGGAATTCCCATCAGTACCTATCATGCCGATTGTATCCCCGTATTGCTCCTGGATCCGGTTACCCCGGCTATCGGTTTGGCTCATGCGGGCTGGAAAGGAACCGCTTTGCAGATCGGAGCCAAGACTTTAGCGAAAATGACTGCCTGTTACGGTACCAATCCTCAAGATTGCCTGGCGGCTATTGGGCCGGGTATCGGCCCTTGCTGTTATGAAGTGGATGACAAGGTCAAGGATGTCTTTGCCCGGCAGTTTGCCGGCAGCGAGGACTTTTTCAAACCGGTAGGGACCGGCCATTGGCACCTGGATTTGTGGTTGGCTAATGCCGCCGCTTTGCAACAGGCGGGAGTTCCCCAACAAAATATTTTTGTGAGCGGCCTGTGTACGTCCTGCAATCATGAACTGTTTTTCTCTCACCGCCGGGATAAGGGCCAAACAGGTCGCATGGCTTCTTTGATGATGCTGAAATGGTGATTGGTCAGAGGTGTGATAGATGATGGCCCATACTGTAGGGACCATGAAAAAAAGAAGGGTCAAAAGGCGTTCCTCCCGTAAAGGATTACCGCCCTGGTTAAAACGAGGAGCCATTGTGTTGGTGATATTTTTAACCGGTTGGCTCAGTTGGGAGCCAGTCCGGGAAGGAATTGTGCACTTGTTGATTGACTACCATGAGGTTGAAACAGGTACGGTGGAAAAGGACCTGCCGGTGGACAAGGCTTTAGTAATCAGGGACGAGACCGTGTTGTTTGCACCACAGACGGGAACACTAAAACGGGTGGTACCGGAGGGACAACGGGTAGCAGAAGGGGAAACGGTAGCTCTGATTCAATCAGCTTACGGAGGAAGCCAACCCATCAGGGCAGTCAGGGCCGGGGTAGTATCCTATTATACCGATGGAATGGAACATGTATTAAGACCTGAAGCAGTGGAAACCCTTAATCTAGCTGATGTAGAAATGGCTTCTCAAGTATTGGGAGAGGCTGCTGAAGGCGTGATGGTGGACAAAAGACAGGCTGTTGCCAAAATCGTGGACAACCTGCAACCCTATCTGGTATGGATGGCATTTGATGTGGAACATTTAGATTCTTTTCCGCCTGAGGGCAGGACCGTCAATATACATTTTGATGAAACTTTATGTAAAGGAAAGGTGATCAAGGTAGCGGCCCGGGGAGTTGTGGCTGAGGCCTTATTGGAATTACCTCGGGAAGAGCTGCTTTTAGCCAGGGAATTGAGTCTCAAAGTGGTATTGGAAAGTAAAAAGGGTCTGAAAATACCTAATGAGGCATTACTAAGCATAGATGACAATCCGGGAGTCTATAAAAAAACAACCACCGGCAGTCGATGGGTGCCTGTTACCATTGAGTTTCAAAATGAAGAATACAGCATCGTTAAGGGTCTTGCCCGGGGAGATCGAATAGTGACCAATCCCCGGTTGCTCCATCCCGACGAGAATAGCTAATACCGGTATGTTAGTAGGATATTAGCCAGAATTTAGCAGGAATCCAGATTACAGTGTAGAAGTATTTAAATTTGGAGGTTAGATTTCACATGGGTGTAGTAGCAGCCAATATCGCGGCACTGAGGCAGAGAATAGCAATTGCAGCTGAGCAAGCCGGACGCAAGCCGGAAGAGATAGAATTGATTGCCGTTACCAAAACGGTGGATGTTCCCCGGATCCGGGAGGCAATGGCAGAAGGTATTACCAGCCTTGGGGAAAACCGGGTACAGGAGCTGACGGCCAAATATGAAGAGGTAGGACCGGAAGCCAACTGGCATTTAATCGGACATTTGCAGACTAACAAAGTCAAGTACATAGTAGATAAAGTGGCTCTAATTCACTCCCTGGACCGGATGTCCTTGGCCCGGGAGTTGAGCAAAAGGGCCCAAGCGATTTCCCGGGTGGTTCCCGTTTTAGTACAGGTGAATATTGCTGAAGAAGAAAGTAAGTTTGGTTTATACCGGGATGAGGTTATTCCTTTTATTGAAGAGGTGCGCTCAATGCCCGGCCTGAAGATACAAGGTTTGATGACGATTGCACCGTTGACGGGGGATCCGGAAGAGGTCAGACCGGTCTTTCGTTCCTTGAAGGAATTAGCAGTGGAAATCGGCAATATGGGTTTTCCGGAAGTAGAAATGCGGTATCTGTCCATGGGAATGACTAATGATTTTGAAGTAGCTATCCAGGAAGGAGCCAACATGATCCGGGTTGGCAGCGGTATCTTTGGAGAACGAAGTTAAGGGGGAGAAGGCTGATGAAATTAATGGACAAGGTCTTAAATCTGATCGGTTATGAGATCGAAGAGGAAGAGACAGAACCTTCCTTCAATCCAAAAGAGAAGGAAGAGCCTGGGATCAAAAGCAGGAAAAGCAATTTGGTAGGGTTGCCCAGCCCTACTAATCCGATGCGAATGGCTGTATCTAAGCCTACGAAATTTGAGCAGGTCCAGACCATTGCCGATCACCTTAAAAACCGCAATCCGGTAGTTGTCAATGTCGAGGGCATGGAACTGGATATGGCTAAAAGAGTGGTGGATTTTCTCAGCGGCACCATTTATGCCCTCAATGGCAGCATGCAAAAAGTAAATCACGGCATTATTATCTTTCTGCCGAATAATGTAGAGATAACGGGTGATATAGAACAGACCTGGGATGAGGAAGACGTTTGGTCTTTGAAAATCCCTCAGTTTTAAGAGGTGAACTAAGTGTCCTATCAGTATCAGTTAGCCATTATCGGCGGTGGTGCTATTGGGGAGGCTTTGGCGGCGGGAGCAATTAAAACGGGACTATATGCTCCCGACCGGGTATTAGTCAGTGATCCCCTGGTAGCCCGGCGGCAGTATTTAGCTAATCAGTATCAGGTTCAGACTACCACCGACAATATTCAGGCAGCCGGTCAAGCCGCTGTTTTGGTAATGGCAGTAAAACCACAGGTATACCTGGATGTTTTTAAACCAATGGCTTCTGAGATTGCCGAAGACCAGTTGGTTATTTCCGTAGCGGCAGGGGTTACCATAAAAGAAATTGAGGCAGTACTGGCGGGGCCAGTGCCCGTCGTAAGGGTGATGCCCAATACCCCATGTCTGGTAGGCAAGGGAGCTACCGTGTTGGCAAGGGGCACCTATGCCTTAACCCAGCATATTATGACAGCAGACAGGTTATTCAGCGCTTTAGGGTTTACGGTAGAATTACCGGAGGATAGTTTAAATGCAGTGACTGCCTTAAGCGGTAGCGGTCCTGCTTATGTTTATCTAATCGTGGAAGCTTTAATCGAGGCAGGAGTGCGTATCGGACTGCCCCGTGAACTAAGCAAACAATTAATACTTCAGACTGTGGCCGGTTCTGTCCAGATGATGGCTGAGACAGGCAAACATCCGGCAGAACTGAAAGAAATGGTGACTTCTCCGGGAGGCACTACGGCGGCTGCTTTGGAGTATCTGGAGGACCAAGGTATACGGGGAAAAATTATTAAAGCTGTCGGGCAGGCCTGGGAGAGAGCTCAGGAATTAAGTCGGATGAAGGAGTGAAGATACCATTACTACTTTGATTCAATTGGTGCGTGTAGCTTTTGATTTATTTACTTGGCTCATTCTGGCACGAGCCTTGCTCACCTGGGTGCCTAATCTCCCGTATAATTCCGTAGTCAAGTTCATTCATGAAGTTACCGATCCGGTAATGAGACCGATCCAGAAGATGCTGCCTTATAATTTAATTCCTTTTTCTCCTATCGTGGCTATTCTGGTAATTCAGTTGGTAGAGTGGCTGGTCTTAAGCATTCTGATTACATTATAGGTGGTAAGAAGAACGGTAAAAGATAGGGGGAACAAAATGGTAGCGACACCTTTGGATTTACAAAAAGGCAGGGATTTTCGCAAGAGTGTCAGGGGGTATAATACCAGGGAAGTAGACAACTTCATGAATCGAGTCCTCCGGGATTATGAGCAGATTTACCGTCAGAACCAGGAACTTCAGGAGCAGTTGGAGGAACTGAAGGAAAAGCTTAACCAGTATGCCATCATTGAGGACACCTTGCAAAAAACATTGGTGTTGGCCCAGGAGACAGCCGAGGAAGTAAAACAAAATGCTGAAAAGGAAGCTTCCTTAATAGTGGACAAGGCCCGTCTACACGGGGAAAACATTGTCCGGGCGTCAGAACGCCAGGTGAATGAGCTCCGGGAAGAATATCAAAGGTTGCAGCAGTTGGAGGCTGCTTACCGGACCCAGTTGAAAGCTTTTTTCCAAGCCCAGTTGTTGTTACTGGATCAACAGCTGGCTGAGGCAGAGGTAGTTACGCCGGAGCCGGGCCCGTCGGAGGAGCGGACGGCAGTTGATGATATGGATCTTTATCAAGGGGAAGCAGAAGTGGCGGTCTGTGTGGACGAAGAGGAGAGGCAGTCTTTAGGTTTATAGTATCACCGGTTTGACATGGGAAGTAATTGTGATATAATTTTTACATATTGCATTAGTGTTTAATAGCGATGAGCGGGAGAGTAGGCACGGTGGGCCTTGACAGAGAGCCTGGAAAAGGTGGAAGCCGGGTAAGGATGCCTTGCTGAAGATCACCCGTGAGTTGGAACTTTGAAGGCACTGAGCTGTAGAAGTTTCCGGAGGCGCTTCCGTTATGGCGTTAAGGGGTCTGAGTTTTTGCTTGGGCAAAAAAGGTGGTACCGCGGGAATCCTCTCGTCCTTTGGGTGAGGGGTTTTTTTACTGCCATTTATCCATAAAAGAGGTGAAAGAAATGGAATATGATAAAACGTTGAATTTACCGAAAACCGATTTTCCCATGCGGGGTAATCTGCCCCAGCGTGAACCTGAAATACTGGCCTTTTGGGAAGAAATAGACATTTATCAAAAGGTCCAGGAAAATAATCAAGGGAAACCAAAATTTATTTTACATGACGGTCCTCCTTATGCTAACGGGGATATCCACCTGGGCACTGCCTTTAATAAAATCCTAAAAGATATGATCATCAAGTATTATTCCATGGCCGGCTATGATTCTCCCTATATTCCCGGCTGGGATACCCATGGCTTGCCCATTGAACAGCAGGCCATCAAAAATCTGGGCCTGAAGCGCCATGAAGTACATCCCGTAGACTTCAGGAAACAGTGTGCCGAATACGCCATGAAATATGTGGGAGTCCAGAAAGAACAATTTAAAAGGCTGGGAGTAAGAGGTAAGTGGAACGACCCTTATCTGACCTTAACTCCCGAATATGAAGCTTTGCAAATCAGAGTGTTCGGGGAAATGGCCAAGAAAGGTTTCATCTACCGGGGATTGAAGCCGGTCTACTGGTGTTCCGATTGCCAGACTGCTTTAGCGGAAGCAGAAGTTGATTATGCCGATAAGAGTTCCGCTTCTATTTACGTCAAATTTCCTGTGATTGACGGGAAAGGAATCTTAACTGAAGAAGACACCTTTGTAGTCATTTGGACCACTACCCCTTGGACCATTCCTGCTAACGTGGCCGTCAGTCTCCATCCTGATTATGACTATGTGCTGCTGGATACTGACCAAGGTAAACTGCTGTTGGCAAAAGAATTGAAAGAGGCCTTTGTCGAGGCTACCGGGGTGGAAGTCAAAGGTGTTGTCCAAGAATTCAAAGGACAGGAACTGGAACTGGTTGTCTGCCGCCATCCGTTGCTGGAGCGGGATTCCCTGGTCATCCTGGGGGAACACGTTACCCTGGAAGCGGGTACCGGTTGTGTCCATACGGCCCCCGGTCACGGTGTGGAAGACTACGAGGTAGGCCGCCGTTACAACTTGCCTGTTATTTCCCCGGTGAACAATAACGGTGTGTTCACCGAAGAGGCAGGACCTTTTGCCGGTTTAAATACCAACCAGTGTAATAAAGCGGTGATTGAGGCTTTGGCTGAAGGTGGATTTTTAGTCCACCAAGGCACTATCAAGCACCAATATCCTCACTGTTGGCGGTGCAAGCATCCTATTATGTTCAGAGCCACGGAGCAATGGTTCGCTTCCATTGAAGGCTTCCGGCAGGAAGCACTTGATGCCATCCGGGAAGTAAAATGGATTCCCGCCTGGGGTGAAGATCGAATCTATAACATGGTGGCTGACCGGAGCGATTGGTGTATTTCCCGGCAACGGATTTGGGGTGTACCCATCCCCATCTTCTACTGTGAGGACTGCGGTGAAGCGATCATTACCGATGAAACCCTAAAACATGTGGAAGAACTGTTCCGGGAACATGGCTCCAACATCTGGTTTGCCAAAGAAGCCGGGGAACTGGTACCGGAAGGCTTTAAGTGCCCCAAGTGCCAAAGCACTTCTTTCTCGAAAGAAACAGATACCATGGACGTTTGGTTTGATTCCGGCTCCAGCCATGCGGCTGTTTTAGAGGTGTGGCCGGAACTCCATTGGCCTGCCGATATGTATCTGGAGGGCAGTGACCAGCACCGGGGTTGGTTTAACTCATCCCTGTCCACTGCTGTAGCCACCAGGGGCAAGGCACCTTATCGTTCCGTCTTGACCCACGGTTACGTGGTCGATGAAAAAGGCAGGAAAATGTCCAAGTCCTTGGGCAACGGCATCGATCCTTTAGACGTAATCAAACAAATGGGTGCCGATATTCTCCGTTTATGGGTGGCATCCGCCGATTACCGGAAAGACATTGCCGTCTCCCCGGGAATTCTGAAGCAGATGACCGAAGCCTACCGCAAGATCAGGAATACCTGCCGGTTTATCCTGGGGAACCTGTCTGATTTTGACTGGGAGAAACACCAGGTAGCCTATGAAGAGATGGCTGAATTAGATCGCTGGGCACTGTTAAGGCTCCATAAATTGATCCAGCGGGTACTGAAAGCTTACGAGGAATACGAGTTCCATACTGTTTACCACAGTATTCACAATTTCTGTGCCGTGGATATGAGTGCCCTTTACCTGGATATTTGTAAAGACCGTTTATATGTACTGGCGGCAGACGATCCTTCCCGCCGGGCTGCCCAGACGGTTTTATATGAAACCATCAACGCTTTGGTACGGTTGCTCGTGCCTGTACTGGCCTTTACCAGTGAAGAGATCTGGCGCTATATTCCCAAACCGGCCGGTGCTCCCGTCAGTGTCCAATTGACTTCCATGCCTGAAGTCAAGGAACAATACCTGGATGAGGCATTGGAAGAGAAGTGGAACAAGCTTTTGACAGTCCGGGGCGAAGTGTCTAAAGCTCTGGAAGAGGCCAGGAAAGCAAAACAGATCGGTAATTCCCTGGAGGCCGAAGTAGACCTGTACCTGAGCAAAGAATGGTACGATTTCCTGAAGCCTTTAGAGGAAGATTTACCCACTATCTTCATCGTTTCGGCAGTAAGAATTCATAGTGCTGACGAAGAAGCGCCGGAAGGAAGTTTTGTTTCGGAAGAATTAGATGGATTTACGACAAAAGTAGTACCTTCGACCAGCGGCAAATGTGAACGCTGTTGGAATTACAGTCCTACGGTAGGCAGAAATCAGGAGCATCCTACTATCTGCTCCCGTTGCGCCGGAGTGCTTGAACAAATAGGCTAATCATAGGTAATGGGTTAGGCCGGTACCGAATAGAAAAAGGGACAGTCTTGAGTATTCAAGGATTGTCCCTTTAATATTTTATGTTAAAATTATTCTGAGAGTTGCCGCTTGGTGGCTAGTCACTTCCCGTGGAGGGAGGTGATGTCTATGGATTGTGAAGTCAATAGGCACAAAACTAAACCCATCGGACCAACCCAGGGTTAATAAGTTAAAACCGCGAACAAAGCGACCGGAAACATGGTCAAAGACTTTAGCCAAAAGTTCAACTTTTTTACTGCGTTGTCGCCCCATAACAGAATCATCAACGATAAAAATACGGACACGACGTGCGGAGGTAAGGCTTTCAAAGCGCGAAACAACCCGCCTGCTTAATGAGTGGAGGAATTTTCTCCAGTTATAGTTGGTTTCATTAAGAAAACGGTATATAACATCTTTGCCCGGGAGTACTTCTTCCTCGCTTGCTTTCCAGCAAGCGAAAAAGGTTGCGACCCTGGAATACCAGCTGGAAGATGATAAAAAATACAGTAAAGCTGGAAATTCCATAGGTTTTACGGATGCCGGCCATGCGAAGAAGCCAGCCAATTTAGAAAGGTGCTTTTATGATCTTTTAAAAATATTTGTCAAGGAACATAATCAATATGCCTGAACTTAGTGCTATCACTGAGTTATGCTAGATTTTCAGGGTGCGAAAGTTGAGTTACCTATTTATAAGAAAAATATGGGAAAATGTATGGCGGTTTAACATGATTAATGAAAAATATAACCGCCGCAAAACCCTTGACATCTAATATTCTGAGTTATTTCATAGTATTAATTGTTGATTTAGCATAATTATGATAAAATTATGCTAAACTAGTTATGAGGTGAGTATTATGCCGCATATTAGACCGGTTTCTGATTTAAGAAATAACTTTGCTGATATTTCAAGGATTGTCCATGAAACTGGCGAACCTGTATTCTTGACCAAGAATGGTTATGGGGACATGGTTGTTATGAGCATCGAAGCTTATGAACGTAAACTGTTTGAAAGTGAAATCTATTTTAAGCTCAAGGAAGCCGAATTGGAAGCCAAAACAACTAAAAAGAGATATTCCCATAAAGAAGTTATGGATGAATTAAAGGAAAAACTTGCCGGCAGGTTGGAATTTGATGATGTATGAAATCAGATACCTGCCTTTGGCAAGGAAGGATTTAACCGATATTACGAGTTATATCGTGGACCATTTAAAAGCACCAAGGGCAGCAATGGATTTATTAAATGAGCTGGATAAATCCATATCTAGGCTGGAGCGATTCCCTTATTCATGCAGAGTTTATCAGTCAATCAGGGAACTGGAAAACGAATATAGGCTTTTGCCGGTCAAGAATTACTTAGTATTCTATGTAGTCAAAGAAACAGAGATGGTTGTTGAAATTCACAGGGTTGTTTATGCTAGAATGGATCTGACAGAGATTATAAAATGATATATTTGATACTTGACAAACTAATAAAGGGACGGTCTTGAATGTTCAAGGCTTGTCCCTTTACTTTTTTATGTTAAAATTATTCTGTGAGTTGCCGCTTGGTGGCTGGTCACTTCCCGTGAAGGGAGGTGATGCCTATGGTAACTTGGCTGGAATTGCTAACATTCTGCCTTGTTGTTATAGGAGTTATTTCTCTGTTAAGAAATAGCTAAGCCACCTGAAAAGGTGGCTTGAACCGTATTAGGACTAGCCGCCTCGCACAAAGCGGCAACTCCATTTACTAGTTATATGATAACATTTAGAAAACTATTCGTCAATGGAAATACCAAATCCTGGGCTGCTTTTGAAACAGCGTTTGGCAAGTAGCCGTTTATTAATCCGGCCACTTGCCGTTTTTTTGTCTAACATTTCCACGGGTTGTCCGGGCAATCTTTCCGAATAATATTAGCAAAGCATTTATTTGAAAGGAGATGCCCAAACAGTGGGAATCACCTTGGAAATGGTCAGGTCGCCCGTTCAAACAAAAGAAAACGCCATTTTGGTTCCGGTGGGAGTCTCTAATCGCCACGTGCATCTATCCCGGGAGGACTTGGCCGTTTTGTTTGGGGATGAGCATGAACTGCAGCCCCTTAAGGAATTAAGCCAGCCGGGGGAATTTGCCGGCCGGGAAGTAGTATCCCTGGTAGGGCCAAAAGGTGTTATCGAAGGGGTCAGAATCGTCGGCCCCTGCCGGAAGCAAAGTCAAGTGGAAATTTCCATGACAGACAGCTATCGCCTGGGTGTAAAGTCTCCGGTTCGCATTTCAGGGCAATTGGAAGGAACACCGGGAATCACCATCATCGGGCCCAAAGGTCTTCTGGCATTGCCGGAAGGAGTTATTATAGCAGCCCGGCATATTCATATGCCTGAGGATTTGGCCCGGCAGCTGGGAATTGAACGTGGCAGTATGGTCAAGGCCCATATAGAGGGAATAAGGGCTTTAACTCTGGAAGAGGTAGCAGTTCGCGTGAACCGGAATTACCGGCTGGAACTCCATGTAGATACAGATGAGGCCAACAGTGCCTTACTGAAAAACGGTGATCAAGTAGAACTTATTTTTTAACTTCCCCGGCATTAACTATTCGAAATGAGGCATAAGATTACCCAGGAGGGGAGGCCGGTGAAAGATTCTTTAGAGAAGCTACAGCAAAAAACGGAAGAATTAGTTACCCGCATGGAAAACCTGCGGTTAGCTGAGTACGTGGATATGTTAAATGACCCGAAACGCCTGTGGAGGATCAATTTCATGGCAGGGCTGGCCAGGGGACTGGGGACCGCCGTCGGTTTTACCATTCTGGGTGCTTTGGTCTTATACTTACTGCAGCGACTGGTTTTGCTGAACTTGCCCGTTATCGGCGATTTTATTGCCGATCTGGTGAGGCTGGTATTGGAACGATACTAAGCAAGGAGGAGCAAGATTGGATAAAAGTAAACTGGGCTATTACCGGGACAAGCTGTTGGCCAAAAAACAGCAAATAGAAAATCAAATCAGTTCCATTGAAGAAAGAGGCCTCCATGCATCCATGGGTGACAGTGTGGGGGAGCTATCCTTTTATGATAATCATCCCGGGGATTTGGGCAGTGAACTGTTCGAACGGGGTAAAGACTTGGCTTTGAGGGATAATGCAGTGATCCAGTTGGATAACATTGAAAAAGCATTGGCCAGAATTGAGGAAGGCAGCTACGGGTATTGCAGCAACTGTCACCGTCCTATTAACGAAGAAAGGTTGGAGGCAGTGCCCGAGACGGAGCATTGTACCGGTTGCCGGAGGGAGGCGGAAGGACAAGGTAACCGGCATCTTCGCCCCATCGAAGAAGATGTAATCCGTCCTCCTTTTGGTGATCAAAGTGTCAATGAAGCCGCTTATTTTGACGGGGAAGATGCCTGGCAGGCTGTGGCTCGCTACGGTACATCGGAGACACCGTCGGATTTGGGAGAAGAGAGGGCGCAGTATCCCAATGTCTATGTGAACTGGGATGAGGACCTGGACGGGGTAGAAGAAGTTGATAATATTCCCTATTATTTAGAGGAAGATGGAAAGATTACCCGGGACTATACGGAAAAAGAAAGAGGTTAATTGCAGTCAGATGACCTCCTATGCTAAAATGGATAAGAATTGAACAGCATAGGAGGTTTCGTGTTGCCGCTTTTAGGAATTGCTCTGGTTGTTGTGCTCCTGGATCAAGCTACAAAATTATTGGTACGGACCCATATGTTGCCCGGGGATTCTATCCCTTTAATCCCCCAAATATTTCATTTGACCCATGTGCAAAACCCCGGCGCCGCTTTTGGTATATTTGCTCACCGAACCGGCTTTTTCATTTTTATTGCCGTGGCTGTAATCCTTTTTATCCTGGTGTTTTTGCTGAAGACCGGTCACCAACAGAAACTGTTGAGGATTGGTTTGGCGTTGCAATTAGGGGGAGCCGTAGGAAACCTGATTGACCGGATTCGTTTGGGTCATGTAACGGATTTTTTTGATTTCCGCATCTGGCCGGT
>JAAYOX010000055.1 GCA_012520135.1 Clostridia bacterium | reverse complement strand
GCCGGCTATAGGTTAAATCTTTTTAAGCTGCTCTTGATTGACGATCCCAGCGGTCTCTTTAACAGTCCTTCCAGACAAAATTCAATTTGTATCCTTGACTTCCTTGGCTATATGCACATTTCCCTTGGCCAGGGAAGCAAAGATCCCGATGAAACAAAGAACTGTAAAGACCATAAATGATACTCTGGTACAGTTGATTAACGACGCTGTGGAAGCAAACTCCAATTCAACATTGCCCACAAAATGGGACAACATTAAGGTAACAATAGCCATACTCACCGATTGTCCTACCAACCGCATGGTCCCTAGAGTAGAAGAGGCCAAACCATAAACCTCTTTTCGGACAGAACTCATCACCGCATTGGTATTCGGGGAGGCAAACAAAGCAAATCCCGCTCCCATAAACAGTAAGTTGCCCATCACTAAGGAAATAGAAGTATCAGGCCCCAGGAAACAAAAGACAAACAGACTAATGGTGGTAATAGCCATCCCCGCAGAAGCAACTTTTCTAGGCTCCATCCGGTCGGATAATGTTCCTGCTACCGGTGACAGTAGAGCCATAATTAAAGGCTGTGCCAACAAAATTAAACCTGATAATTGGGAATCATAGCCCCTCACCGATTGTAAATATAAAGACAGTAAAAAGGTGCCGGCAAATGTGGCACTATAGTTAATAAAGGCGGCCAGATTTGAAAAGGTCAGGGTAACATTATTGATGAACAGCTTTAAATCCAGCAGGGGGTTAGTAACCTTGGTTTCGTAATAAACAAACATCCCCAGTACTGCCAGTCCAAAGACAAATAGGTAAGGAGCCCAGTTGACGCTGGTAAAAGAAGATAGCCCGTACATAAAGGCCACTAAGCTTACAAAGTACAACAAAGCACCTACACTGTCATACTTTTGACCTTTTGCTCCTACCCATTCTCCTTTCAGTTTGAAAATGATCACCAGCAAAGCAGCTATGGCCCACAAGGAGCTAAAATAAAAAATAAATTGCCAGCCAAACCGGTGATTGAGAAACCCTCCCAAAACCGGTCCCAGAGATAAGCCCAGGTAAATGGAGGCACTGTTAATTCCCAATACTTTACCCCTTTCCCGGGGAGGATAGACAGAAGTCAAAATAGCCATATTGGTGCCAAAAATCATGGCACTTCCAATTCCCTGAAGTACCCTGTAAGCAATAAAGAGTTTGATATTACTCGCCAAGCCACACATCAAAGAAAATACGGCGAATAAAAATACCCCCGTAACAAAAACTTTTTTCCTGCCTATAATATCGGCCAACCGCCCCATGGGTACCAAAAAAGCAGCAGAAGCCAGTAAATAGCAGCTTACCACCCAACCCAACAGCAAAGCACCGGTCTGAAATTCTTCTCCAATTGCCGGGATAGCCAAGTTAATGGAACTACCCATAAAAGGGGCAAGAAAGGCAGCCATGGTAGCCGAAATTAACGCGTACTTTTTCAACGAAACTTCATCGTTCATTAATTCCACCTCGAATAGCTGATTACCAAAATAGTCTATACATACAATTGTACTGGTACCAATCATTAACTGCAAGAACAAGATACCGACATAAAAATAAGGCGCTTTACGCACCTTACCCTTTTTCACCGTCATAACCCCGAATCGCTACTCCGGTTTTGCTTGGGTTCTTTTTTACTTTCTTGTTATTTGCCGCAAGCCTGGCCGCAGCCGGATCTTTCTTAACGTTGAACAGCTTATCTGGACTCATCAGCGAGACCTCCTTTTTGGTTAGTCTGCCAAAATCCCCTTCAAGCTATGCTTTATTTGCTGTACCTTTTACAAAGGAGAATGCTCAGGGGCATAATACAAAAAGTCCCCCTTCATCCCAAAGAATGGGGACTTTTACACTAATAAGTCAATTATCCTTTGCACGTTTTCTCTCCGGGCTTTCCTTCCGTTTTCCATGGTTGCCTGGGTAGGCACCCGGAGAAGCACCCACCCCGTCCGATCATCTCTCAAGGAAGCCACCACATCGGTAAAGGCACTGTCAGGAGCAGGCTCGAGATAGGCATCGATGGTAAAATCATGTTTGAGACTCCGGTTATGAGCCGCCTTATCCTGAGCATTTTGTGCATACTGAGCCATCTTGCTTTCGTTTTTGGCTTTCTCACTCCTGATAATCTGCCGCATGGCTTCCATACGCTGTTCTTGACTCCGGATTACCGGATGCAGCTTTTGTAAACGGATATTTTCCATGGACCCCACCTGCCCTCGTGAATTCCAGAGACCAATCCCAGTATATCAAATTTTGCCTTCTATTTCCATCATCATAAACAGCTAATCGCCAGTTACCAGTTCTTCACCAATACTTCCCGCACTTTGCCCCTTTTGGCAGGCACGGAGTTAATGGGCCTATTGGCTGAAACAATGTTAATGTCATAGTTCCGGTACAATTCCAGAATAAAAGGCGTAGCCGAATTGCTCAGCAGGCACTTGACCCCTCTGGCCGTCAGTTCATCATAGACATCTTTTAACCGCTTTTGCTCATCCCGGTTAAATCCTCCAAGGTCATAACCGGTAAAACCGGAGGTTGGACTTACCGGATCGTAAGGAGGATCGAAATAGACAAAATCGCCGGCCTTTGCCCTCTCCACGGCCTTGGCAAAGTCAGCCGTCAACAACTGCACTTCAGCCCTGTTTAAATACTCATGGACGGCTGTCAGCACTACCTCGTCTCTAAACTTAGGTGCTTTATACCTGCCAAAAGGGACATTAAACTGACCCTGGCTATTCACTCGAAATAGACCGTTGTAACATGTCTTATTAAGAAAGATCAGGCGGGATGCCCTTTGAACCGGTGTAAGGTCGTAGTAGCCGGCGTGTCGATCCAAGTCTCTCATTTGATAATAGTACGCTTCGTCATTAATATGTCGACTAAGGTCCTCCAGCAATTCCGGCAATTGCTCTTTAATTACCCGGTAGCAGTTAATCAATTCCTCATTGGTATCGGAAATAACCGCTCGGGCCGGCTGCAAGCCGAAAAGAACGGCTCCTGCTCCAACAAAAGGTTCATAATATACGTCAATATCAGCCGGAATGTATTTCATGATTTCCGGCAGTAGTTGTCTTTTGCCTCCCGCCCACTTCAAAAAAGGTTTTGCTAATCGATTATAGTACTGTTTCATGCCCGGCTCCTTTTACCATTCCTTGCTATAACTTTACCATAATCCTTCTCTTAGTCATAGTTCTACAACCTTGCCAGGTACATTGCTATGTTCTGTACCGGTTATATTAATCTGTCTAAGCTTCAATAACCGGGCGGGAGGCCCGTATAACTATGGTTAATCCACTACCCTGGACTTAGTGATTATTTTAATAATGTTGAAGTGCTGTTCCGGATCCACTTCCGTAAACCGGATTCCCATCAGCCACTCATCCTCTTGGTTTTTTTTCGTCCACACTACTATGCCTTCACAGGTAAATGCATCAAAGACTAACCTTACAACACTCTCTTCCGGCAAACAAATCTCTTTCAGCTGTAGTTTTATGCCGCCTATGCTGAGATCCTGTGCAATACAGGATATTTTTTTCATCGCTATTTCGGGAGGCACCGGCAAATCTTTTAAGGCACTAAGATAGAGCTCCCCCTTGAGAAGTACCTTGGCTCGAAAATAAGTTCTCCTGTCTAATTGCATATAGCCTCGTTCAGGATGAAATTTACAGCGCTGTCTGTAAGGACAATACCGGGCCGGTGTAGTGGTGTGTTCGTGATTGATTAGGCAGGTGATGAGTTGCTTGCAATGATTGTCTGATGTTTTTAAAATCCAGTCGATATCGGCAAAACCTTTTTGAGAGGCCAGTTTATAAGCTATGTTTTGAAAAACACGTTCTTTGGAATAACCTTCGTCCTCCATGATGGGAAAATAGAAGAATTCATAGTAAGCTTGATTGTTCTCATAGATTTCTTCAACAACCACTTGATACAATTGACCGGCAATCATAAAATTACCGCTGAATGAACCCTTCTCTTTTCTGTGCATAAATGTTCCTATAACAGTGTCTAATGTATCCCTGCCAAAAACATCCTTAATTGTATTCCCAATGGTCCCCTTCAGAAATAATACCTTTCCGGTAATGAGCCGGGCTAAATCAACGAACTCTTGATTGGCGAAAAGAATTTTTCCTTGTTCATCAATCAGAACATGACCAAAATCCGCACCGCGAGGCACTGTCTTGACGGTCCTCGAAAAAATGGATAACATAGTATCCCCTCCCCACTGAATGAGATAGTTCTCATTAACACAATCCCTCAATACATGTTCTCTTTATCTTTTGAAATTTCTCATTCATGTCTGATATTAACGAAGATGTTTTTGATAGGTGTATAGGTTTTTCGGTTTCGTTGAGGGGTGGCTGTGTAGCAGTGCAAAGCAAAATTGAAGAGCCTGCGCAGAAATGTAGATAATTAATTGCTTCGTTAAAAAGGTATGTGCACTTAATTGGTAACGACTGAACTTCATCAAATATAAAAACAGCATTAGACATATTATGAAATTTTCTCAAATCACTGCTTTTATTAGAATAGATACTTTCCAAAAACTGTACCATTGTTGTTATAATGATAGGACTGTCCCAACGATCAGTCAAAAGACGATACGCCTGTGCTTTCTCTAAATCGTCATCGACAATATAGTTTGAGTGGTGTTCCAAAATAAAGTCGTCATCAGGTTTAATATATAATGCCTCTTTTATATTCTTAGCAGTTTGTTCTAATACCGAAAGATAAGGTATGACATAAATTATATGCTCAGCATTGTGAATTTTTGCATGATTCAGTGCAAATCGAAGACTTGATAAAGTTTTTCCACCACCAGTTGGAACATTTAACTGGTAAATTCCTTTGGGCCGTTTTGCTGCACTAAAGCACTCTTCTGAGATATCCTGACGAATCCTATTAATATCAGTATCCGCAGAAAACTTAGCAACCTTTTGTTCCAAGCGTTGCGCATATTCTTCCCATTGTGGGAATTTTATTGCTGACCCCGGCATTTTGCCGACTTCAAAACAATAGGCATTATAGCGATCAGAGTCAACCAAACATGAAAAAACGTTTTTAGTCAAAAGATGAAGCATAAATGCGACATTTAAATTATTAGCCTTGCATTTCTCTACAAAATTCCTAAGCTCATCCTCACACTGTTTGAAAGTATCTAATAAGCCATTCATCGGAATGTGTTCCATTTCTGCAGTTCGGATGACTTCGGCAAAATAAAGAGCATCATTTTCTTTTTCAAGTCTATCTTGAAATGGAGTATCACCGCACGGAGATATTCCGTCCATTAAACCACCATGATGATTCGCGATACAGATAGCAGAGATTTCACGGGCCAAAGCTCCGATCAGATCATTTAAGCTTGGTTGTGATTTATACAAAAATTTTGCTCCTTGCGTTGAATGGATTACAGAACCTTTGCTATTAGTCTCATTGCCAAGCTTTTCATTCATATAACTGCGCTTAAGATACTCAACAAACTTTAATGAAAATTTACCCATATCATGAAACAGCGCTGTAATCCGACAAATTTCTGATGCGTCAAACTTCTTTCCAATATTCTCGGCGTACTCGGCACATTCTTTCAAATGCTGACTTGTTAGCTGTTCTCTACCATCCTCAGCAATTCGAGAAATATACATTGTGGAGCACTCCTTAATCTTAAAAACCGTTTTGCTTTCATCGGTTTGTTGTAATTTTTTAAAATACCTAGCTCATATCGGAACCCCCTTTCTGGCGAAGCTGAGGTTTCTTATTCACATTAAACTCCCTAATTAACCATAATTCTCCACCAAGCCCTCTGTTCCCTTTTATTGTTAACATCTTTCGTAGCAAAATTTCGACATTTTACAACTTAAGCTGTGCCCCCTAGTTAAAAGGGGACACAGCTTGCCTAAAACTCACTTTTCACCTTTTCCAAAGCTGCCTTGGCCTCTTGCTCAGTTTCTCCCCGGACACAAAAGTAAAACCTTATTTTTGGTTCAGTGCCGGACGGTCTGGCCATGACATAGCCTCCGCCTTGAAAGCCGAAGCGTAGCACATTGGCTTGAGGCAATGTAAGGGAGTATTCTTCTCCCTCCGGCAGTTTTACACCTTTGCCGGTTAGATAGTCTTCCATGACTTCCAAAGGAATACCGCCTATGTCCGTTTTCTGCTGCCCACGCAGATCGGCCATGATCCTTTCCATTTTTTCTTTTCCCTCAAGGCCGGGAAAAGACATGGCCACCTGCTCATCCAAATAATAACCGTAGGTATCAAAGATATGCCTAAGCACATCCAGAAGCGTTTTACTTTCTGTTTCTTTGTAATACAATGCCGCCTCGGCAGTCAGAGCAGCCGCCTGGACAGCATCTTTATCCCGGGCGTAGGTTCCCGCCAGGTAACCGTTACTCTCTTCAAAACCGAAGAGGAAAGTTCCGGAGCCCTGATCCTCCATTAATTTAATCTGCTCTCCAATATACTTAAAGCCTACCAGTACATTAGTCAGCTTCACCCCAAAATCAGCGGCTATTACGTCTGCCAGGTCGGTAGAAGCTATACTTTTCATCACTACCCCGTCCTGAGGCAAGGTTCCCCGCCTTTGGTGTTGGGATAACAGGTAATAGAGGAGCACCACTCCCAGTTGATTGCCGGTTAAGCCCTGGTAATGACCGTCATTATCCCTCACCAATACCCCCAGCCGGTCTGCATCGGGATCCGTAGCCAAAACCAGCTCAGCCCGGTTCTCTTCAGCGTATTTCAGGGCCAATTCAAAAGCATCCCTTTCCTCCGGGTTAGGGACCTTAACCGTAGAAAACTCCGTATCCGGTTCAGCCTGTT
>JAAYOX010000450.1 GCA_012520135.1 Clostridia bacterium | reverse complement strand
GATCCAACAGTTTCTCAGCGATCCTGAGCGTATCGTCGAAGTCATTGTTTCTGATAAAATGAAGAGTGGCAATAATAGCGATCCGCTGCTTCCAAAGATCCGGTGCTTCTGCCAGTTCATAGAGCAACTGCCGGTCTGAGTTTTCCAAGTGAGGACCAAGGAGCTTATAGGCCGAGGAATCCACCAGATCCCAGTTGTTGACAAAGGATAAATTGTTTAAATAGCATTGGATAATCTCTTCCTTTTCGGCCTGGTCCTTGCTTCTCTCATACTTGTTCGCTAGGATAAAAAGTGCCGTCAGCCTGCATTCGTGGAACGGATCCTGCAGTAGTTTTTCCGTTTCAGCCAGAGAAATCTGCCGGTAATACTGCTTGGCGATTTTCCGCTGGTGAGGCACCGTAACCCCCATGAACAAGTCTCCCTCTCCGTAACCTCCCGGGGCCGTCTTAAAAAACCTTGGAAAGAATTCCTTTTTTTCCGGGTCGCTGAACCGGCTCAACTCTTCTTTAATTTGCTGGACTTTATCCATCACATTCACCTCAGTTATCTGTCCAAAAATCTAGTCCCTTGTTGTGAGCCTACATCCTTTAGCTTCAATTTCTTTAGCCAAGATGGTTCTTTTTCTAATCAATTATCATAGGCTAATTGAATTGTCAAGCAATTTTCAGCGGATATATGGCAATGACCCTTGACGCAAGGCTATCTCAACAAAAAATTATGAGCACTTCCTGTTTAACGGAAATGCTCACCCTTTGAAATTAAGAATTCAATTGATAAACGCCGGAAATAGGTACCCCCTGCAGCGTATCTGCCACCGGACAGTTTTTCTCAAAATGGTCATATAATTTCTGAACGTTTTCCCGAGGGGAATCCGTTTTAAGATGGATAGTAAAACGGATATGGGAAAAACCCTTGCGGACAGCGGGATTTTTCCCCAAGAAACCGTCGGGATCCAGATCCCCTTCCAAAGTCACATAACAGTCTTGAATGTTAACATCAAATTTAGGAGCAAAAACCAGCAGGCTGATGGTGACACAGCCGCCAAGGGCGGACAATAACAGCTCCACCGGATTCATGCCGGTGTCCGTTCCGCCCAGGGACTCCGGCTCATCAATTTTAACATGCATACCCCTTGCCTCGGCTGTACAGGCTACACTTTTTTTGTCCCAACTAACCTTTGCTTTAAAAACTTCCTTGGCCACTAACAGCAACTCCTTTACGTTAGTATTAGATGCCTTTAGTGTCCCTCATCGCCAAACATCCATACACTATCGCTTAGGCTAAAGTAAAAGTACGAGATTATTAATAAATGAGATCTATTGTCTCCTTTACCACCAACCGGGCTTTTGGTTTGCCGATGGTGATGATAATCCGTTCACTGGTTTGCCACCTTTCATCACTGGCTTTAATTTCAAAGCCTATACCAAACCTATCCTCCCTGATCTGTCCTCCGGCGGCCATGCCTACCTCCAGAATATCTCCGTTCTCATTGGTGACCTTCAGTCCTCTGGCGTAGTTGTTAAGTGGATCCTGGGTTACCGGCTCAGTAGACATGGCAATATATGGTTGGTTTTCAGGTTCCACAATCTCCAGTTCTATCCATCTTTCGGGATTGACAAAGCACAGTCTTACAATACTGTCATAGAACCGGGTAGCTCCGTCCTCCCCTTCAGCAATCTCTATTTCCCCTTGTTTGCCCGCAAATTGTGTCCAATCCAACTCGAAATTCAACACTTGATCAGCTTCAAACTCAATGGCTCTTATTTCCAAGGACACCGGTGCCGGCCATTCATTCAAGGGTTCGGCATAAAAAGTGAACTCAAAGGTATTGAGTGCATCACCGGGAACAATCGTTTCATAATTGAGCCAGGCTGACTGTTCTCCGGACTTGATAGCACCTGAAATGTGATTTAAAGTCTCCCCGGGCATCAGCGCAACTTCCCCGTAAAGCAATGTTTTTGAAGATTTTATTTCCATTCCCTTTAATCGAAGAATCCTGCCCTTCCATTCATAGGTTTGATCCAGGGCTATTATTTCAGTGGTCTCCCGTAAGAACTCATCTGATAAGGGAAGTTTAACAGAGACTAAGCTATCGAGAGTATCAACAGGGCCGGATAAAGACCACCTGGGAACTCTCCACTCTGACATTGTTAAGGTAATTTCCCTTGCGGGAACGGGTGTAGAGTACCCTTTAAACACCATCACCTGGTGAAATCCTTCCCGGGATATTCCTCCCCATCTTTGATGTAAAGGATCAAAGGATAAATTGCGGGCACCAATTTTATCCGGGCCAATATCAATCTCCCTCTTATCGGCCATTAAATATTGCCGGTTAGGTTCTTTTACTGTATAAAGCACATAGGTATACAACGGGTTATACCATACTTTTTCAATAATAACTTCCGCATCAGTACCTGGAATAGGTTTTGACAGATCAATGTCTACAATCAGCCCTGCCTCCTGTGCTCTCTGCCATCCGGGTACAACTCTATTGGCAAAATCCTCTGCCGAAGCCACTTTAATCGGTCCTTTTTCATTAAAACTGGATTCCGTAGCAGTAGAAAAACCACATCCACCGGCTATCAGCATTAGAATCAGCGCAAAGATTACCATGAAGGAAAGCCTGTTCTTACCGTTAACGACTTTCATTTACATACTCCTTTTCTTTTGTAAATGAGGACACTGCTACATATCCTAATAATATTGCAAAATATTTAACCAAACTTGTTGTTAAAGTATAGAGTAAAAGCAACACAATCGGCTGGGGCAGCGTAACTCCAAAAAGAGCAATTCCATGTAAAAGCAATACAAGAAATGAAGGTATACCAAGGATTAGCAGTTTTTCTTTATTTGCTTTCCAGTTTCCTTCCTTTTTAACTTCATTAATAAAGTTTAGGCCGCCAAGAAACAATCCCAAAAAAAGCCATCCTATAATCTGGACTAAAAAAGCCCATTGATACTCAAATGTTGCGCCGCAAAAAGATTTGGCTTCTTGATAGGAATATTCTTTAAATCCAATTAAAGCAAAAAATATAAAAAGTATTCCCAAATATTTGGTATAATTTCTCATACCGGCCCCTCCAGAGAACTGCTAATAGATACAACTGCGTTATGGAAAATATTTTCCGTACTTTGTACTGCTTTCTCTTTTGGTGTTCTTCAGTTCTGTTTTTAATTCTATCCATCAAACCATCCGGCCTCCCAACCTATTGGTTATCTTTGCTGTGTTAATCAGTGCTATCAATGGCTTTTTTCAGTTCATACAAGAAACCTGCTGTGAAAACCAGCAACATAAGCAGGTACGATATTATTACATACTCATTGGTAAATACCTGAGGATTGGTCAAACTGTATATCCTAGCGCTGATTGAAGCAGTAGGAATAGCGTAAGATTGGGAAATAGCTGCGATTAAAAAGTTTCTGTTTGCATCTGAAACCATGAAAAATGACCAAATATATAGAATAAAGGTTATGATGGTTAAACTGTTTCCTATTAAAAAGCTATAAGCTTTGCCAACGTTCAGTTTGGCAAACTTAACTCCCACCCAAAACCAAAAAGCTAAAAACAAGATGGAAAATGGAAACGGGAAGACATACCCAAATATTGGTGTATTAATCAAGAATCCTAAGATTAACGGTATAAATATTAGTGAATATGTTTTCAGACATTCCAGTGTCTGAAGTGAGTTGTTCAATTTCTATCATCCTTTCCCAATTCTGAATATTAAGAGATTAAGGGCCATGCAGTACTGCAACTGCCCTTTCATAGTCATTTTTATGCACATATACATAATAGGTTATTGAATAATCCCTTTTCTCACCAAAAGAAAAAGTCGTGGACATGATCATCAACTTGCACCCCCAGTGTTTATGGACACCGGACTCGGGCATAACAAGTCCCACATTTACTCCACTCAGACGTTGACTTCGGAAGCGGGCAATGGTGGCGTGATCGGGTTGCCGGAGATCGGGCCAAAAGGCACATGAAGTTTACGTCCCGCCGGCAGCTTGCTCCAGCTTCCGGCTGGAATAAATGCCGTTCATGTATCCATATACCAGTATTTTGAATAGACTCTCCGGTGACCTCTCGATTCTCCCCAATCGGGAGTAGGCAGCGTGTAATTTACTGCAGTTCACCCTTTCCAGCACTCTGTTTAAGAGTCTCACCGAATCATCTGCCGGGATCATTTCTCCTATGTCCATGGTAATTACCACTTTATATGAATACCCGGTTGACGTATAATCTGGTTGTAAATGGTGTTTCATCAACAACATTTTACAGCAAAAAGACGGTTTCTGGAATCTTCCAGTCACCATCTTTTGCTTATTTTATGGGACTGTGAGTGCAACAGCCCCGGTATTCTTATCTTGATCCTCCGTTCATTTAACAGACGCTGGTTTTGTCAAACATTTCTCGGAATGTAGTCACTGATACCTGGGGTAGATCAAAAACTGTTCTCAGCATCATTGTCAAAGCCTAATACCTATTTCTCTCATGAACTGCAGCAAATCAATATATTCAATTCCAAATTCCCTACAAACATTGGGTATTTTTACTTTCTTTTTAATATCAGCTTCATATTTTTCTAAGGTAACTATGGTTTCTCCAAGAGCTAACCCATAGGCACATAACCACGAATCTGCCGATGAAGCAAATTCCCTCTTGGCTGATGGTTTGTACTGCCCATTCGCATTTATTGACTTTATTATTACTCTATAAGCTTGTATCACTTCCGGGCCAGGTATCCCTAAAACCCTAAAATTGGCACGCTCCCTCTCATACCATTCTACCAGCAAGTCTTGGCCTTTTCGTATCTCTTTTTCAATTGCTTCGATTATAACGATTCTATTCGATGCCTTTTCAACTAACTGCTCCCAAAAGCTGGGTACTAAATCAAACGGGTATAATTGTCTGTGGGCGGTCATAAATACGTTTGCATCAATTAAATATTTATCTCTCATAGTTAATAAATTCCTCTTTAAAGTAGTCAAATAATTTTGCGGATCCGCCCAACAAATCAAAGGCATAGGTGTAGCTAATATCGCCAGATTCTGCCCCCTGAATTACAGCCCTCAAGAAACTATCACCAAGACGAGATCTACTGGTACGGTAGTAGTCGCCTCCACCGGTTTCCTTTGCACTCCTATCTCTTATTGCATTTTCAGTTTGCTGTTTTACTATATTGACCATGTGCTGAGAAATCTTGCCCGAATCTTTAAGCTTAATAGCTACAGCCAATCTACTAACATGAAACAAATTGCTTAATTCTTCAATTTGTTCCAATTCCGGCTTATTATTATCCCATAGTTCCTGAATATGGGATGTGGGCATTAAGAACTCTGCTGCTAACATATTAACGTTTATTTCATTGCTATCTTCATCAACAAATATGTCATCCTCTTGCAACAAGAAATGAATATATTCGTGGATCAAAGTGTAGATTTTCCCTGCATCACTGTCCCTACTATTGATGAATATAAGGGGCGCAATATCATCATATAATAGAAAACCTCTAAATTCATTTACATCTAACCTGCGGCTATTATCAGTACCTACAACCCCACTTTGCATAACTACGATTCCTTTGTCTTCTAACTTTTGCCTAAGGTATTTGAAAGCAGAGTCTTTGTTCCTATGCTCTCTATACCAAAACTCGTCCAAATCAATATATTCTTTGGCGGGAAGCATGTTTTCCCTACTTAATTCACTAAAATCATGGGAAAGTAGTTTGCCCCAACCTTTTTCTCGCCGGTATTCACTCAACCAATCCTTTTTCCTTGCCATAATATACAGAGTGTCTTGGAGATCTTTGCTAATTGCCGGCAGTTTATTTCCGATCGATCTGAATTCAGATTCAACTATGTTCGCTCCAGGAGGCTCATCTAAAAACATATAGCCCAAAGGTACTCCTAAAAAGTTAGCTAGGCGTTCCAACTGTCTAAAAGTAGGATGGTCTTCCCCAGACATCCAGAACTCAATTTTTTTGAATCTGTTTTTGATCTCTAGAAAATCTTTTTGGGATTCTTCAATCGCCCATAAATAAATATCCCTGCTAACTTCTACCTTGCTACCGGTAGCCATATATTCGCCTCCTTTCGAAGCGACCAACTAATAATGAAGGTAATCCTTATATTGTAGCCTGTATCCTCTATTAATCTAATATTATACCATAATAATACATCTATAGAATATGAATTGTCCCTCCTATCAGGGCAATAATTTTATTATTTAATGAACTAGCTATTTCTTACAAGAGAAGATAGTTTACTTAAGACCAATGTTTAGTCGTTGGAACAATGTAAAGTATCTTTACATCATTTTAGGGGTATCTTAACAGTTTTTCCGCTAAAGCGAATGGTAGATAAGCTGTTAAGATATACCTCCACTTCCTCACGCTCACCGCTGATCTCTAGTTTTTTGCCAATAACGTTTTGCTCCAAGTCAACATCTTTTAATTCCCAATCGTAATCCCCTACATTATCCTTCAACCGTTGCAGACCTTTTTTTAACTCCTCTCTATCTTTTAATTGCGCCAACCCCATTTCAGAGTCCTGCCTAACTCTAAGGCTGCTGGCACCGGGTACCCGTATGCTGAAATCAGCATCGTAAAACCACCTGTTTTCCTCGCCAAATGTTATATGGAGCAGTGTTTGACCATCTTTATGTTCCATTTTATCGATGGTAAAACTGCTGCCCAGAACTTCAATAGTTTGCGGTATGTTGGCTTGTGAAACAGTTACACCGACATTAGTACTATAGGTATATTTGATTTCGCCTAATATAAACTCCACCTCTTCTACGTTGTCATACCGCACCGGATCAAAAGTAACGGTCCCGGACAAACCGGCCATGTTATCTTCAAATGCAAAACCATGACGGTAATAATATTTGTCCTTATTTCTTAAATAGGCATCAAACCAGATGCTGCTGACCCCTTCATAACCCTCGGCAGGCTCAAAAGAAAAATCAATGGCAGTGGACTTGGTGCCATGGCGAAACCCGGCCAGGATTAACTTTCCTTCCGGAAGCTCAATTTCCTCAGCTAATTCAGACCTCGCAGACTCTTTATTTTGTATGGGAATCGGTAGTTTCCAGTCAACAAGAACAGTATCATCAATAACAACTATTTGGAAATTCTTTAGCTTCTCAGCAGAAACAGCATCAAAATGAAGACTTCCCAGCAAAATGCCGTCCCTAAACGACCTGGACCCGGCACAGGTTAATCAATAAGGTGGTATATCATTTGTAGAATTTGTCAGGCTCCTTTAATTGTCGGATTTTATTAAAAGCTTTGATCGTAGCTTCCG
>JAAYOX010000449.1 GCA_012520135.1 Clostridia bacterium | reverse complement strand
TCCAAAAGACTTAGTAACAGTTAAATTATAACATTTTTTCTCGGATTTGGAGAGTTAATTGTTTGCAACATCGGTTAATCAGGGGGTGAAGTAGCCGGCATGAAAAGAGATCCACCGGTCGTAGATAGCCCGGAGCTCATCATCAAGGTAGATAAGCGCTTTTATTTTTATATCTTCCGGTATACCGTAATAAGCTTCGGCCACGGCACCGGTAATAGCCGCCAGGGTGTCGCTGTCACCGCCCACGGACACAGCTGTCCGGATGGCATCTTCAAAAGAAACGGATTCCAAAAAGGCTTGGATGGCCTGAGGCACCGTTTCCTGGCAAGTCTCGTTAAACTCATAGGTATCCCTAATTCCGTCAATAGTGAAATCCAAAGGATAATAGAAACGGTCAATTTGATCCCGGATCTCATCTTTGGTACATCCCTGCCGGGCCATGAAGACAACCACCGCCACTGCCTCGGCACCTTTAATCCCTTCGGGATGGTTATGAGTTACTCCCGTTACCGCCTTTGACAATTGGATGACCTCAGTTTCCGTTCCGGCCATAAATCCCACGGGGCTGATCCGCATGGCCGCACCGTTGCCAAAACTGTTATATGGCTTTGGTTCATCGCTGAAGACCCATTCCTCAAACATGCCCCCATAACCGCAGGAAGGATACTTTCGCCCTATTTCCTGCATATATTTAACGGCCAGCTGTTCCACCAGGGAGTAATCGCCCAGGCTTTCCAGTTTGGCTGCCTCCATCAGGGCTTTGACCACGGCCAGGGTCATGATGCTGTCATCGGTAACCTGACAACCGGCTGCAAACAGCTCAAAGTCTTTCCTTCTATAATTGTTGAATTCAAAACGAGATCCTACAATATCGCCGGTAATAGCACCCAGCATTTATACTCCTCCTCTCCCTACGTCCCCTATGCTATCTTCTCTATTATCATTTCTAACTTATCAAATGGGTAAGGGCAAATCAACAAGAAGCAAAAAATCTACCTTCAAGCCTAAATAACTTGAAAGTAGATTTCTGCTTCACACAAGCATTTCTATTTATCGAGGATCATACCCTACAACAGTCCAAATGCCTGTTTCGTCCTGACGGATAAGCCGTTCCAGGTAGACTTGTTTAATGGGGCCGTCGGAGACTTCCACTCGGGCCTGGACTCCGTTATTCTTGGTCACTTTGAAGGCTGAAAACGGCACTGCCGGTTTACCTTGAATTCCTTCCGGAGTTACCTCCAGGTTTACGAAGGTGACCGCTACCTGCAGGGGATCCAACTGCCAGGGGCTGCTTCCCCTATCCACCTGCTGCTGGTTAGCCTTGACAAGATCCATGTCAACGGGAACCTGGACCCGGGCCCTATTCTCCGGAACAGAAGAGGTATCCGGCAGGGCCAGGTCAACTGCAATTTGCCGGGCTAATTCAACCCTCTTTGGTCCTTCGATCTGAATCTCCAAACCGGACTGGTGCCACCGCAAGCGTTCCCACCAGACTTCCAGGGGACCACCGGCAGCTGTGCCAAGGGCCGCATTAGCCTCAGGTTCAAAAGTTCTTTCCGCCGGGGTTTCTACAATAGTGGTATCCCCGTAATCCAGCACGATCCGGTCCTCAAAAGCAAAGATGCGCACCGGGACCTCCTGGGGAAGCAAGGGAGACAAGCCGCTAATAGCAGCCGCTTCCTCTACGGTCAACACCAATTGCCCCGGATCTTCTTCCACTACTTGATATCCCTCCGGTAGCCGGAAGGTAAAAATACCGGGATCAAGCTTGATGTTAAGTTCAAAAGCAGTATAAGTGTAGGTGGTCTGCAAGCCGTTTTGCATTGCCGTTTGCAGTTGTAGTGGCAAGTTGGTGACCGCATCGATCCACAAATAATATGGCAAACCGCCCGGCGGCTGTATTTCCAGTTTGACCGCTTTCCGGCCGGCGATCAATTCCTGCCCTACAACCTGATGAGGATATTCCTTGGCCCTTTTAGCTTCGTCCCGGAGATCGAAACCTGTCTTGCCGGGATCCGGCACCACGGGCAGTAGAGCTACTTCCTTCTTTTCAGGCCGGAGCTGCCATTTACGCTCTCCATTGTTAACGGTGAAGGTACCGTCAGCCTGCCGCACCGCATATTTTTCCCCTTCTGACCAAAGTTCCACCTGCCGGACCAACCATTCCTCCCCTGCTGCATTTGTTGACCGCATCTCCAGGGTCCCATGATAATTGGCCAATTGGGCAACAGCTTTCTCCATAGCATGAACCACATCACTGTTAAACAAACCACCCCAGGTGGACAGCAAAACGAACAACAATAGCCCCGCCGCCAAGGCAATTACCGGAGATAATCTCCGTGAGCGACTTGATTTGGCGATTTTGGCCTTTTCTTTTTGTTTACCCCCCTCGCCGGCTTGCATTTTTTCAACAACAGCATGGGCCAGCCGCTCAGGATATCCGGGCTCAGGTAGTGCCGGTTCCCTTAAAGTACGGACGGTTCTAACCGTTGCCAGTAGTTTTTCCAATTCCGGTGTACCGGCAACCCCGAAGAGCTGCTCCGGTTCCTGCTCCGCATTTAAAGCATCAATGTAATCGGACAGCCTTTTTTCCGCCTCATTCATTTCCTGATCACTCCCGTCTCCTTATTCTCATCCAGCAGCCCGGCCAGAATTTGCACAGCCCTGTACTGGGCGGTGCGGACGGCAGCTTCCGTCTTGCCTAAAAGCCGGGCCGTTTCGGCTACGGAATAACCTTTGATGATGCGAAGCTCGATCACCTTTCGCTGGTCTTCCCTTAAGCCGGCCAAAGCATTTTCAATTACCAGTCGTTGGGCAACGTCCCTTTGGTGATCCTCTGTCACCGTTTCACGGGGGTTTACCTCCTCAAAATTCAATGGTAATCCCCGGCGTTTCCTTTGCCGCCAACGGTCCCGGATCACATTAAGGGCAATGGTTCTTAAAAAACCTTGAAAGTTTTTATCGGAGAAATTATGTTCATTCAGATAAGCCAAGGCCCTCACATAAGTTTCCTGGGTAACATCTTCGGCCTCCTCACGATTTTGCACTTTATAATAGATAAATCGGTAAAGGGATTCCCAGGTAGCTTTGCAAATCTGTTCAATGTATTTGGCATCACTTCTTTTATCCACAAATGATTACACCTTCTTCCCCGGCCGGTTGTTTACACTATTAATAACGAATAAGTTGTCCCGGATGTTACAGGAAAATTCCGGATTCACACAAAAAAAAATAATCTTGCCCAAGAGGCAGATTATTCTTCCTTTGAAAGCTACAAAGCCGGTGCTTCCACAATCAAGTTATCGAACAATCCTACGGCCCTGTCGTAGACAGAACGTTCCTTAACGGTCCACCCCAGTACCGGTACGTCATATTTCTGCAAACTTTCCAAAGTTCTTTGCGAAACGTTGGTCACTTCATAGGAGATAAAGTTCGGCCTGCTTTCAAAATTAAGAAGCATATTCTTTAGCAAGAACTTTTTGTACCAGGGCAAGCGGGTGGTACCCGCATATTCAACATCATAGTCGCTGACAATAAAGCTGCCTGACAGCTGGCCCCGCAGAACGTGAGGAGCATTCTCCCGGAACCACTTTAAGGTATAGGGGTTAAAAGCCTGGACGGCGTACAAGCCCTCGTAATCTTCCAACTCCCGGAAAACCAAGCTTTCCATTTCCCCCACTTCCCCTTCGTTCTTAATCTCAATTAAGAGCGGCACCTGGCCGTCCACAAAAGCCAGTACTTCGCTGAATAAGGGAACCTTTTCCTCAGTCTCAAAGAGCCTGTATTTGGACAGTTCATCATAGGTGACTTCATTCAGGTACTGATCAATACCGAAAACCCGCTTCAGCTTCTTATCGTGAAAGACCACCAGTTGCTTATCTTTAGTCATGGACACGTCCAGTTCAATAATATAGCCTTTTTCTATGGCAGCGGCAAAAGCCGGAATGGAATTCTCAGGCACAATCTGATTATCATCATGTAAACCCCGATGCATAATTAGGGTGCTCTCCAACCAGGCTGTTTGTTCCGGATCCACCGGTTCCGCGCCCCTGGCAAAGCCTACTAGTAAGGATAACCCGATCAGCAGTACTGCAATTATAATACCCACAATAAGTATTCTTTTCTTAGTCATAACACCCCGCCCCCTTTAGCATCAACATATGCTTTCCCATGGCTAAATTCGCCAAAAGGGCGGCAACACCTGCCAAATTAAAGACAAAAGCCCTGCTACAGGCCGCTGTAAAAGCAGCTGCAACAGGGGCATTCATATCATCGAGGAAAATGTCTCCCGAAAACCAAAGATCTGTTTAATGGGAATTTCAATCTTTTCCTTTTTGGTGTGATACACAAGAATATCGTCTTTTGCTCTTACCAAATGACGGGTCGCCTCCCTTTCATCTTCAAAAGCGCAAAT
>JAAYOX010000448.1 GCA_012520135.1 Clostridia bacterium | reverse complement strand
TATGTGCTTAATGCTTATACAGAACGGGAGTTCCGGGAAGAGCCGGAAACAATCCGTTCTCTTGGCGACCCTTGCGGCGAAGGTGATTTTGATGAGATAATGATGAACCTGTTTTATAATTCCCTGAAAGAAAATGACAACAAAACAGGGACCCGCTTTTACGTCAATGACAGCGAATTCGGCTATATGATGACCGGTTATTTGCCGGTGCTGGATTCCGCCGGTAACGGCGTATGCGTTCTGGCCATGGATGTGGCTATGGACCAGATTCATGAGAATATGCGTTCCTATTTGCTTACGGTGGCGATGGGTTCCATCGTTTTGTTGGTGGTGTTTCTTTTAATCTTTATCTCCATTATGAATCGCTCAGTAATTCTGCCCATTAAAAGCATTGCCCAGAGTGCCCGTAACTTTGTGCAACAGAGTTATGAGATCGATGATCCGTCCCAGCTTTCTTTTAAAGAGGTTCCCGTGAACACCAAAGATGAAATCGAACTGCTGGCCAACAGCCTGAACCACATGACCAGCGAAATCAAAAGCTACATGATCAACCTGGCCACCATGTCGGCGGAAAGGGAGCGGATCGGAGCCGAGCTGAACCTGGCCAAACAAATCCAGAGCAATATTTTTCCGACTGTTTTTCCGGCCTTCCCCAACCGGTCAGACTTTGATATTTACGCTACCAGAACCTCCATGGTCGGAGACGGAAATTTTTACGATTTCTTCCTGATCGATAAAGACCGTCTCTGTATCGTGGTCGGCGAAGCTTCTGGGAAAGGGATTCCTTCCACTATGTTTGCAGTCCTGGCTGCGGCTAATATCCGGAGTTTTGCCCGCTTGGGCTACCGTCCCTATCGAATCGTGCTGGAGACCAACAACCAGCTGAGCCAGAACAATACCGAGGGCTTAACCGTCTCAGTCTTCGTCGGTGTGGTAGATCTCAATACCGGTGAAATGGATTATATTAACGCAGGCATGCCTAACACTCTGGTCAAGAGAGCGGGTACCAGCTTTGAGGAAGTCGATGAAGTTAAGAGCTTTGTCCTGGCTAATATGGAAAACGTCAATTTCCAACAAAACCGTATCGAGTTCATGCAGGGCGACATGCTCATGCTCTTTACTTCCGGCATAGCTAAAACCAAGAATCAATACGGTGAAGAGTTCACGGAACCTTATGTTAGCATTCAACTAAACGAGATCATAAAGCAGGAGTATGAACTGGATAAAATACTGGAAACTATGAAGGAGTCATTACTCGAATTCAGCGACGGTTCCGGTGACACCTCCGGCGGCACAATGCTAATCTTCCGTTTCTTTGGCTAGTACCGGAGCGATTTGAAACTTTTGCGTTCACTCCGTTACAGATTAGTCTCTATTAAAAGGATAAGGGTACTGTCTTTAAGCAATGAAAGGGCAGTACCTTTTTTCTTTGTTTAGGCGCCGGGTGAATTTCATAGGCTATCATTGATAAAATTAATGAAACTTTTAGGCAGGGTAAAGTATCTAACTATTGAGAGGGGGAGTGAGATGGATCTGAAGCAGTTGGTGGCAGAAAGCAAAAAAGGGAATATTGACAGCTTGATCACACTCCTCTCGGCTAAACAGGACATGCTGTACAAGATCGCTTATACATATACGCAAAATCCTTATGACGCTGAGGATGTTCTATCGGAAGCTACGATCAAAGCTTTTAATAAAATCCGACAATTAAAGGAGCCTGACAAATTCTACAAATGGTATACCACCGTATTGATTAACCTGTGCCGGGCCCGATATAACAAGCAGCAAAAGGAACTATCCAGGCTGAACAGTGATCGGCAGGAGATAATTTTAGAGGAGGTAGTCCCTGATTTTTCGGTAAGTGTTGAGGATAAGATTATGGTGCAAAAGATATTGCAGTCATTGAAGCACAGCGAAAGAGATCTGTTGGTGTTGAGGTTTATGGAGGATTTTACGATTAAAGAGATTGCCGAAATAATGAATGTGGCTGAAGGAACTGTCAAAAGTCGCCTTTACAGAACCTTGAAGAAAATCAAAAAGGTTTGGAGGGAGTATTAATGCCAGGTTATGGTTTCCAGGATCCGCCCGAGGATTTGATGGATAGAATCAAAAAGCGACTGGAAGAACACCAAAAGAGAAAGCTGCATAGGGGACGTCAACTGGCAGTAATAGTGGCGGTGGTACTGCTATTTGCCATACCTGCTTCCGCCTACAATATTGCCAGGGAATACTGGGGATTTGCTTCCGGCGTAAGAATTGCCATAGAAAATGAAGAAGGAATAAAGATCGGTAAAAAACTCCGGCATGGGGATTTGGATTTAACAATTGAAAATGCAGTGTGGGAGGAGAATAACCTGGGCGTCACTTATTCTTTAGACGGAATTAGTTACAGATTAGGTACGTTACAGATAGTAGATGAAAATGACAATCGAATAGATGGAGGATATTCTATAAGTGGCGGAAAAGATGGGGGGACGATTGATTTCAAAGATATTGACCTGGGGTCAATTGAAGGTGACCAGGTGTGGCTGAGAGTACTCACTCTTTTAAAAAACGAATCCCCTCCACCTGTCGCAGCAAGTGTTACACTCAAGGTTACTCCGGCAATGAAAAAAGGGGAGTATGTGGACATTAATAAAAAGTTGAAAGTGGAGCAGGGAACTTATCTTTTAAAAGATATATACTTTGGCAGAGATGATACCCGAATATCTTATGAGTTTACTCCTAGGGCCAAATACCGGGAACTCTACAATCCTGATTTAGGGTACGGGCTTCTTCACCGGGTTCGGTTAGTTGCAGAAGGCAAAAACTATTCATATGGCGGTGGGTCCAGGTCGTTTAGGGACGGCATTTTGCATGGAAGTCTTCACTTTGATGCTGTTTCTGCTGAGAAGCTAAAGAATTTC
>JAAYOX010000447.1 GCA_012520135.1 Clostridia bacterium | reverse complement strand
TGCTTGCCTGTGGGGATTTGTCTGATTGGCCGGAGCGATATCTCCCATCGTGCCGATGGAAATAAGAAGAGTCACTAAAAATACAAAGATAAGGTTCCTTTTAAAGGATATTATTTTTTTGTCATTTTTCATATGATCCTGATCCGCCTTTTAGTATCAACTATTAATGGTGCAGCAGTTTTGCCACAATGAGTCTATCCTTTATATATCGTGGTATACAGTAAGTACCTTGTCAAGACAGGAGGGGAGAGGTATCTACCTCCTCTGACAGGTGATATATCATTCGCCACAGGTGGTAGGATATCCCATCAACGAAGAGGATTAGCTTGACGTATTGGAATGCCTCGCCAATATGTACCTCGCCTTTGGCGGTAACCTCAAAGATCCCGGCCCTTTCTTTTTTGCGGAATTCTGCTAACCTTTGAGAAAACCCGGATAGTTTTGGAACTATGGATGCAAGGTCATCCTGCTGCAGTGCCTCAATAGATTCCACAATAAGTTCTTCCAGCTGGAATACAATAGGATCAATACGCTCCGAAGGATTGGTAAGCTTCACTTCGTTCAGGTTATGGATTACTAATCTATTCATTCTCTGGATATGATCCAGCGCATGAAGCAGCGAGGTGTATCTAGCCGTCGATGCCGGTGAATCAGTTCGAATGGCAACTACAAAGTCCTTAATCTCCTCTGTTTCCTGCTGTATAGTTTCCAATTTCCGGTCGAACATAGCGATATCCGGGTGTGTTGGGGGCAGGCCGGAGGCAAGAGACTCAAATTTTCCCCCTGTTGCCGTCAATGTTTGAATTGCCGCTTCCTTTAAAGCTCTCATGGCCGTTTCCGTAGCCACAGCAGGAAGGGGAATAATACTGGCATCTAAATGCTTAGTAATCGCTGATTTCTTTTCAGGCAGCAACCGGATAATCCCTTTGGTAAATTGTTTGATGAAAGGGGAGAGTATAGCAATTCCCAACAAACTAAAAAAGGTGTGAAAGAGGGCCACAATAATAGCCGGCTCAGTCCAGTTCAGTAAAGAAGCAAATTCCTTGATTCCTAGAACTATGAACGGGAAGAAAATAAATAAGATAGTACCTGTAAATACATTAAATAGGATATGTGCAAGGGCTGTTCTTTTAGCGGAGACACTGGCACCAATCGAAGCGAGGGCCACGGTGGCGGTAGTTCCAATGTTTTGTCCAGTCACTAGGGCGATAGCCTGCTCCAAATCGATCCCGCCTGTTGATAGTACTGTGATCGTCGTAGCGACGGCGGCACTGGACGATTGCATAATGATGGTCATGGCGATTCCGGTAAGGATTAAAATCAACCGGTTTCCGATGGTTAACTCAGCAAACAGCGAGAGATCAATATAATCGTTCAGATCGGCCATTCCGTCCTGCAGGTATTGAATTCCGACAAAAATCAATCCAAGCCCAGAAAGCACAAGCCCTAGTTGAGCCCATCTACCGGAACTGAATTGTTTCAACAAAACACCGGTACCAACGATGGGTAAGGCTAACTGGCTGACGCTGTATTTCACTCCGATCAGGGCAACCATCCATCCTGTACTTGTTGTACCGAGATTGGCACCAAATATGACTCCTGTGGCTTGGACGAAAGTCAGCATCCCTGCACTGACAAAACCAATGGTCATTAAAGAGGTGGCTGTGGAAGACTGGATGAGTAAAGTAATGATGGCTCCTGTTGCCATGGATGAAATAGTACCTCCGGTAAAGCGATTTAATAGATTCCTTAAGGAATCCCCGGCAATCACTTTTAACCCGTCCGCCATCATATTCATTCCCAGCAGAAAAAAACCGATTCCGCCAATTGCGGAAAC
>JAAYOX010000446.1 GCA_012520135.1 Clostridia bacterium | reverse complement strand
CTCCGGCGATGGGTAATACGTAATCCGCCAGCATGGTAGTGGGCGTTTCAAATACTTCCAATACCACCAAAAGATTTAGACTCTTCAATGCTTCATAAACCAGTTTGGTATTGGGTTGGGTGAGTAGGGGGTTAGTGGCCATGACGATCAGAGCTTTGATGGGATACGGCTCTCCGTCTATCATTGCTTTAAAGGCCAGGTCAGGATGAGCGGAGGTAAAATAGCGCATGGGCAGTCGTTTGCCCTGTTTTAAAGTGTATTCCCGGAGCTTTTCATAACCCCGGTAGGATTGTAATACTAATCGCTCTTGACCCAGCTGTTTGTCCCGGAAAGAGGCCATTGTTTGTTCGCTCATTTCCAGGTCTATTTCCGGCATAAAATCAGGCATCTCCGTGATATGGGAAGCACCGGGCACATCCACGTTGCCTGTAATGGCACGTAAAATAGCCAGACCCTGGTGGGTGGGAACCGTGTTGTGACCAATCTGATCAATGGCCCGGCCGCTGTATAGACAGCCGGGACGGTTGCCGGCGTAAAGGCGGGCTGCTTTCACAATATCTTCCGGACAGATACCTGTTATACCGGCAACATAATCAGGGGTATACGGTGCCGAATGCTTTACCAGTTCTTCAAAGCCATAGCACCAATTTTCCACAAAACTCTGATCATACAGCCCTTCTTCAATAATGATATGGATTAAGCCCAAGGCCAAAAAGGGGTCAGTGCCCGGCCTGATGGGCAGCCATAAGGTAGCCTGCCGGGCTGCTTGAGTCTGTTTTGGATCAACAACAATCAGGGGTTTCCCTGACTGGGCAAACTGCAAGATGTTGTGCCAGAACAGGGAGTTGTCCGATTGAGCCGGATTGATCCCCCAAAGGAGAGCACAATTGGTTAGTTCCGGGTCCAGTTCGTTGCCGACAGTCCAGCCGTAGGTCAGGGTATTGACCAGGATACCGGCGTTCCAGCAAATCTGGTTAATGCCTATATTGTTGGGACTGCCAAATAAGTTCATAAAGCGATGCAAGGGCCAGTGGTTGGTATGGGGTCCTCCGATACAGGTAGCCACCGTTTCCGGGCCGTATTTTTCTTTCAGTTCCTGTATTTTGGCGGCAATTTCATCCAGGGCCGTTTCCCAGGTGATGGTTTGCCATTTACCGCTGCCCCGCTGCCCCAATCTTTTGAGTGGATAATTGATCCTTTTGGGGTGGTCCATTATGCTGGGAATTGCCCGCCACCTTTGGCAGCGGTTTTGTACCTTTTTGTCGTAAGGAAAACGGTCAGGATCAGGTTCCACTTGGATTACGGTGTTATTCACTACCTGAGCAATCAAACCGCATTGATAAGCACAAAGACGACAATTTGTTTTTACTTCTTTTGCTGTATCCATACCTGTTTCTCCCCCTACTGTGACCGGTTCTACAAAGGTCGTTGTTATTTATTGTCCCAGGCTTTTAAGAATTCTTCATCACCGGCAGGCAGCCTGGCGTAATAGAGTCTCTCGCCGGGCAGCCATGTGCGTTCTTCACCGCCCCGGATTGCCAGCCAGCGCATCAGGAGGCCTCCCAGCAGTACCAGGACGGCAGCAATGATTTCCAAGTTTATGCGCCACAAAAAGAGGATTAAAGGCAGCAGAGTACCCAGCAGCAGAAAACCGTATTTGAAAAGGCTCGCCAAATCGCTGTTAATCCATCTCCGGGTAGCATCAACTTCCCAACCGGTGCCAAAGACATATTTGCCCCAAACGTAGCCGGCCCATAAAATTAGTTGTACAGCCAATAAGGCGGCGATGATCCAGCTAAAAACACCTGGCAGGGG